>NZ_JBKYAR010000044.1:0-14276 GCF_047023275.1 Faecalibacillus sp.
AAACTTAATTAACCATCTGACACATGTGCATAGTATGGTTCGGATAAATTGAGTACAGTAATAATTGCTTTTTTAGGACATGGATGTGATTTCAAAACATATTTCTGTATTTTGTTCATGAAGTTCTTTCCAGTATATCTATGGTTGAAACGCCATTCTTGTTCATTCAAAAACAAAGGTAAGTCACGTTTAGTTACTCCATGATATATACCAGTAATATTATTCTTTATATCACCAATTAATACATTAAGCCAATACAATCTATGATTTTCTTCATCATAGAGTATTTTTTCTGATTTTAATGTTATTTTATCAGTTAATCCTAAAAAAGTTGTTTTTCCATCAGTGTTTAGTATTCTTTCTTTTGAAAGTATTGCTTTTTTTGAGATGAATCTAACAATATTATTTGTACTATCTACAGCTACTGGCATTAATTTTAAAAATTTTGGATATTTATTTTCTTTATCTGTTGATAACATTACTAAAAAGGGTTGCTGTTCAGTAGCAACTCCTTGTTTGTGTTCTTCTTTACTTTTTGAGCCTATATAAGCAACGTCTGCTTCATAAAAAAAGCTGTCCAGAATTTTTTCACTGTTACTTTGGGACATAAGAATCCTACATTTTCTACAAAGTAATAGCGCTGTTTTATAATTTATTTCTAATTCATTAGCTAATTCAATCGCAGACAAACCTTTATTTGCCGTAAAAAAGAGATACATTCCTAAAATCAATTTATAAAGATCTAGCTTATTATCTTGAAATATAGTATTAGAAAGTAAGTAATGTTGATGACCACATTCTTTACATTGAAAGACATCACCTCTTTTAATGGAATAGTAATGTGTACATCCACATTTTTCACAGTAAAAGCCAACAGGCCATTTCATTTTAAAAAAGAATTTTACACATTCATCATGATTATTTGCATATTTTCTAGTTAAAGTAATTAAAGAATCCTTTTTTGGTTTTTGATTTTTAGCCATAGTATCCACCTCTTTAAGAAAAGTATATAATATTTTAAAGAAGTGATAGATTATACTCCTCGGTTTAAAGTGAGAATAACGGATTTAAATCAAAAGATGTGTCAGATGGTTAATTAAGTAATCTTTAAAAAAATAAACAAGGATAATAAAAAGATAGATTCCTAACATATAAATAATTAAATCTGTAAGTGTTTGACAAATAATAAAAACAACAAATGTACAGCAGATAAATGATAAATAAAGTAGATATATAGAGTAAGTTTTCTTTAAATAGTCTTTAAACATAATAAATACCCAAGACCTTTCTTTGTATGAATAAAATCATGCAACCCTATATCTTCAAGCTTCTTTCTTAGTCGATTGATATTAACGCTTAAGGTATTATCATCAATAAATTGATGATCATCCCATAAATGATTCATTAAATCAACACGAGAAACAATCACTTCAGCATGTTCAAATAAATATTCTAAGATTTTTAACTCATTTTTTGTAAGAATAAGTTCTTTTTGTTGATAAGTGAGTTTTCCTGTTAAAATATCTAAATGGACATCTTGATAAGTAAGTAAATGAAAATCTTTGGAAAAGCTATAAGTTCTTCTAAGAATTGCTTGTAATTTAGCTTGTACAACTTGTAAATCAAAAGGCTTATTGATAAAATCATCCCCACCCATATTCATTGCTAGAACAATGTTCATATTTTCATTTGCTGAAGAAATAAAAACAATGGGTACTTGTGAGATTTTTCTAATTTCTTGGCACCAATAATAACCATCAAAAAATGGTAAATGGATATCTAATAAAACAAGATCAGGTTGGAATTCTACAAATTCATCTAGAACATTTTCAAAATCTTCAACATATTTAACATGATAATGATATTTTTCAAAATGTTTTTGTAAACCTTTTGCAATAATCAAATCATCTTCTACAATTAATAATTTATACATAGCATCACCTTCTTTAAATATTATATAGAAAAACTTTTCATTCGTCACCTTACATTTACGTAAGATATGTTATAATGAAAAGCGATTGGGGGATATAATAATGATTTTTGAATATGATGAAAATAATTTAGACAAATTTGAAAACTTTAAAGGTGGAGAAAAATACATTGAAGCAAAGATGTACTTTGATGGTTTAAATCGTTTTATGATTGGACATATTCCTACTGGTGGAAGTGTTGGAGAACATGTACATGAAACAAATAGTGAAGTGATTTATGTCATTTCTGGTAATGGTTATGTTATTTATGATGGTCAAAGAGAAGAACTACATAAAGGAAGTGTTCATTACTGTCCAAAAGGTCATAAACATACAATGGTTAATGATCATGAAGAAGATCTTGTTTATTTTGCAGTTGTACCAGAACAATAATTCTTGATTTTTTGTCAAGAATTTTTATTTTTGTAAATAAAAATGTATAATAAAAGCGAGGTGAGAGTATGGATTCCTTTTTAAAAGAGATTGATACAGAATTATTAAAAAAATGGTTATTGAATCAAAATGAAGAAAATTGGGATGTTAAGGAAGTTAATGATAATATTGTGATTGAAACAAAGTATGGAATTGGTTCAATTAATTTCTATCCTGATTGTATGATTGAACTAGATGTTGAAAATAAGATTACCAAAGAAAAAGTCTTTTTTATTCATTTTCAAATGAATAATTTTCATCATGCTTTGGGTTTACTTTATGATATGCGTCTTTGTTTACAAACACTCACAACATCGACTAAAACAAAAGTATTATTATCTTGTACAAGTGGACTTACAACAGGTTTTTTTGCTGAAAAGTTAAATGAAGGAGTTCAATTATTAAATAAAGATTTTGAATTTAATGCAGTTTCTTATGGAAATCTTTATGAAGCAGCTAAAAATTATGATGTCATCTTACTAGCTCCACAAGTATCTTTCCGTTTATCTGAAGTTGAAGGAGTTTTAAAAGATAAACGTGTTTATGCTTTATCACCTACTTTATTTGGTAAATATGATGTAGGTAATACAATTGCTTTTTTAGAAGATGAACTTTTTAAAGAAAAAAAGATTCAAAATCATCAAGAAAGTCCTTTACCTATTAAACAAACTTTGAAAGCACATCATCAAGTTTTAGCTTTAGCTTTTATTCAATTAGATCAAAAAGTAAGACTTGTCAGTCGTTTATATGATGAAAATGATGTTATTTTAGAAGATTTTGAAGTTTATAAAAATGTTATTTCAGTGGATGATATTGTTGATTTAATTAATACGATTTTATATGAATATCCTGATATTGAACTTATTAGTTTATCACTTCCAGGAGTTGTTTATAATGGGGTGGTTACTTTAAAAAAATATGGTTTGAATGAATGTCATTTACAAGCTTTCTTAGAAGAAAAGTATACGCAAAAGATTGTCATCAATAATGATGTTAATACGATTGTGATGGGATATTTTGCTTCACAAGATGAATATGAGTCAGTTTCTTTCTTATATCAAGCGCGTATTGGTGGAACTGGTGGTGTAGGACATATTCATCGAGGACATTTAATTAAAGGAAGACATAATATTGCTGGTGAAATTCAATATTTACCAATTTCTTTTAGTAAGAATTACCAAGAAATAAAAAAGACACCAGAAGGAGCGCTTGAGTGGACAACAAAATATTGTTTAGGGATTACATCGATGGTCGCACCGGATGCGATTATTATTTATAATAAATTAGTAACGAATAGTGAAGATGTTAAAAAAGAAATGGAAAAGTATATGCCAAGTAGTTATATTCCAGATCTTATTAAGATAGAAAGTTTAAAGGAATATATGTTGATTGGATGTATTTTGTTAGGATTAAAAGAAATGTAAGAGGTATCTTTTTAAAAAGATACCTTTTTTTACATTTAATTATGACAACTGTCTTGTCAGATGTAAACAAAAGGAGTATACTCTCCTCGAGAAAAGGGAGAAGTTATATGGATAATATAGAAAAAATTAAAAAGTTAAAAGAAGAAAAAAATGCAATTATTTTAGCACATTATTATGTAGATGAAGAAGTACAAAAGATTGCTGATTATATTGGAGATTCGTTTTATCTTGCAAAAGTGGCAAGTCAAACAGAAGCTGACTGTATTGTTTTTGCAGGGGTTGAATTTATGGGAGAAAGTGCCAAAATCTTAAATCCTAACAAAAAAGTATTGATGCCAGATGCTTTTGCTGATTGTCCAATGGCACATATGATTACAATTAAAGAAATTAAAGAAATGAGAGAAAAATATGATGATTTAGCTATTGTTTGTTATATCAACTCAACTGCTGAAATTAAACAATATGCTGATGTATGTGTAACATCATCAAATGCTGTAAAGATTGTTAAAGCTTTACCACAAGAGAATATTTTCTTTATACCAGATCAAAATTTAGGAGATTTTGTTAGAAGACAAGTTCCTGAAAAAAATATAATGACAAATTATGGACATTGTCCACGTCATACAAATATTACTTTAGATAAATTAAATGAAGCAAAACAAAAATATCCAGACGCTAAAGTAGCTGTTCATCCAGAATGTAAAAGAGAAATTGTTGAAGCAGCTGATTTTGTAGGAAGTACTTCAGCAATTATTGACTATGTTGTACAAACAGATGCAAAAGATTTTATTATTGGAACGGTTGATGGTGTTTTCGCAAAAATTAAAGAATTAGCACCAAATAAAGAATTACACACAATTATGGATGTACAAGTTTGTCCAAATATGAAAAAAGTAACTTTAGAAAAAATCGTAGATGTTTTAGAAAATGAAACAAACGAAGTGATTTTAAATGATGATTTTATGCAAAAAGCATTAACTCCTCTTAAGAAAATGTTGGAACTAGCAAAGTAGGAGTAGAATATGAAAACAGATGTATTAATAGTAGGTAGTGGATGTTCAGCACTTTATATGGCTTTACATTTACCAGAAAATTTAAATATTTTAATGGTTACTAAAAAAGAAGCAGAATTAAGTGATTCATTTTTAGCACAAGGTGGTATTTGTATGCTTAGAAATGAAGAAGATTATGATAGTTATTTTGAAGATACAATGAAAGCTGGACATTATGAAAATGATGCTTATTCGGTTGAATTAATGATTAAGTCTTCACCAGATGTTATTCAAGATTTAATTAGCTATGGTGTTGATTTTGAAAGAAATGAAGATGGAAGTCTTGCTTTTACAAGAGAAGGGGCACATAGTCATAAACGTATTCTTTATCATGAAGATATTACGGGTAAAGAAATCACAAGGCATTTATTGGAAAAAGTAAGAGAAAAGAAGAATGTAACACTTTTAGAAAATACACCTTTAGTTGATTTAATTGTTAGAGGTAATGTTGCTTTAGGTGGTGTTATTAAAAGAAATAATCAAGAAGAAAAAGTATATGCTAAAAAAGTCGTTCTAGCAACTGGAGGAATTGGTGGACTTTATAAACATTCTACAAATTATCCTCATTTAACTGGAGATGGAATTGAACTTTCTAAAAAATATCAAATTGAACTTAAGAATTTAGATTATGTACAAATTCATCCAACAACTTTATATACAACTGATCATGAAAGAAGTTTCTTGATTTCAGAATCTGTACGTGGAGAAGGTGCTATTCTTTTAGATAAAAATGGAAATCGTTTTGTAAATGAACTTCTTCCAAGAGATGTGGTTGCAGAAGCTATTTTTAAACAAATGGAAAAAGATCAAACTGATTATGTCTATGAAGATTTAAGACCAATTGGTAAAGAAGAAATTGCTAGCCATTTTCCTCATATCGTTGAACATTGTAAAGAAAAAGGATATGACGTCTTTAAAGAACCTATTCCTGTTGTACCTGCACAACATTATTTCATGGGTGGTATTAAAGTAGATTATGATAGTCATACAAGCATGAAACATTTATATGCTATTGGGGAAACAGCTTGTAATGGTGTTCATGGAAAAAATAGACTTGCAAGTAACTCACTTTTAGAAAGTTTAGTTTTTGCTAAACGTGCTGCTAAACGTATTGAAAAAAGTTTAAAGGAGAGAGCTCATTATATGTTTGATCAAACAACTTTAAAATTAAATGTAGATCCACTTATCATCAGTGCTTTAAAAGAAGATATTACCAGTGAAGATGTTTCTACAAACAGTGTCATGCCTTTTTCTAAAACAGGTGTTGTTGATTTAATTTGTAAAGAAGATGGAATTATTTGTGGTTTACAAATATTTGAACGTACTTTCGAATTATTAGATGAAGCGTGTGATGTTGAATTCTTTGTGAGTGATGGTGACCGCGTAGAAAAAGGACAACTTTTAGGACGTGTTAAAGGAGATGTTCGTATTTTATTAAGTGGAGAACGTGTGGCTTTAAATTACTTACAAAGAATGAGTGGTATTGCTACTTATACAGCAAATGTTCAAGAATATTTAAAAGATTCATCTATTCGTTTATTAGATACGCGTAAAACAACACCAAATAATCGTATTTTTGAAAAATATGCTGTAAGAGTCGGTGGTGGACATAATCATCGTTATAATTTAAGTGATGGTGTTTTATTAAAAGATAATCATATTGGTGCTGCTGGTGGGGTCAAAGAAGCTATTATGCTTGCTAAAGAATATGCTCCATTTGTTAGAAAAATTGAAATTGAAGTAGAAAATATGGAAATGGTCAAAGAAGCTGTAGAAGCAGGAGCTGATATTATCATGTTAGATAATATGGATGATGATATGTTAAAAGAAGCTATTGCTTATATTGATCATCGTGCTGAAATTGAAGTTTCAGGAAATGTCACAAAAGAAAACATTGCAAGACTTACAAATTTAGGAGTAGATTATGTTTCAAGCGGTGCTTTAACACATTCTGCACCAATATTAGACCTTTCATTGAAGAATTTACATGTGCTATAATATCAATTAAGGAGGGCGAGTTATGGATGGAAATAAAAGAAGACAAGCCATTATTGATATTTTAAAAAACAGTTTGCAACCTGTATCAGGAACATATTTAGCGAAAACCCTCCAAGTAAGTCGACAAGTCATTGTTCAAGACATTGCTTTACTTCGTGCTGGTGATTATGATATTTATTCAACACATAAAGGATATGTTTTAAATGCTCAAAAAGTTTGTAAACGTATTTTTAAGGTACATCATGATGACAATGAAGTAGAAAAAGAACTTTCTTTAATTGTTGACTTAGGTGGTTATGTTGAAGATGTCTTTGTTTATCATAAAGTTTATAATATTGTAAAAGCAACATTAAATATTGCTTCAAGAAGAGATATTAAAAATTATATGACAAATCTGCAAACAGGACATTCAAGCTTACTAAAAAATGTCACATCAGGATATCATTATCATACTGTTCATGCAGACAGTGAAGAAATTCTTGATGAAATTCAAGAAGAACTTCAAAAAGCTGGATTTCTTGCACAATTACAAGAATATGAACCTGTTGATTTTTGGAAAGATAAGTAAAATAAAAACATCAATATTTTGTTATTGATGTTTTTTTATACTATTTTTTAATTCTTCAATACTTGTGTAATCATATAAATGATCTTGAATATTAAGAATTTGTTGTTTAGAAAGATTGCTTATAAAATCACTGATATCTTCATGAAATTGCATTTTAATATATTTAATGATATTTTCTTTTGTTTTACTAAGCAAATTATCTATTTCATTGTTTGCTTCTTCAATCTTTCTATCACGAGAACGAAGTAATATCTCATTATCCAAACGATCTAGATATTCTTGGTATGATTCATCAGAAGATATATATTTGTCATGCATTTGTATCGCTTCCTTTATCCTATAATCTATTTCAATTTTATCATATGGTTTTTCTTTTTTAAAGAGATACATTAACTGATTAAAACTCGTCATTTCATTAATTACTTGATCAATATATTCTAGTTGAATAATTGTTATTTCCATACGATTAAATGGATAAACCATATGATGTTCATCATCAACCATCTCAAAATGGCATTTATAATAAGGGGCATTTTCTAGAATATGTCCGTAACTAATAATTAATGATCTTACGACATGGGCATTTGTGTAATCTTCTCCTTGCTTTACTTGTTGTCTTAAAAGTTCAGCATTATAAAGTTCAAAACGAACAAGTATCTCTTCATTTAAATCATAAGTTTGTAATTCAATATTGTAGATATCACCAACATCATCAATCGCTAGAATATCTAAAATAAGTTTCTTTTCATAAAAATTTTTACCATATTGTTGTGCATTTTGCAATTTTGTAGAAATGATTTTCCTATCTAAAACCAGCTCTTGACAAATAAGGGTTCTAATTCTTTCATTTTCAACAAGTAAATGATGAAAATATAAATCATTTGAATATTTTTTAAAATTCTCTCTATTTTTGTTCATAAAAAGTCCTCCATTATTTATATTGACTTTTTATGAGTGTTTTTCTTCTTTTTTGTAATAAATTTCTTAAATAAAAAAGATTCAAAATAAATGAATCTTTTATAAATTTTCTAAAGCATATTCAATAGCTTCACTAACAGCGCCATCTTTACAACTTGAGACAACTTTATAAGCTTTTTCTTGAATAACTTTTTCAGCGTTGTTTGGCGCAAAAGAATAAGGAAAACGTTCAAAGAGAGTAATATCATTCATACCATCTCCTAAAACAATGACCTCTTCTTTTTTGATGTTTAATTGTTCAATTACTTTTTCTAAAATAAGTCCTTTTTGCGCATTTTCATTTGTGATTTCAACATTATCAGGATATGAAGACAAATACGCAATCTTTTTCATATCTTTAAAATAAGGAAGGACTTTTTGTATTTCTGCTTCATCATGCGAAAAAGCTTCTACTTTGATGATGTCTAAATCTTTTTTTATGAATTCATCAATTGAATTAAATTGTTGAATCTTACAAGCAGGGGAATCGCTCAATTTTCCTCCTGGTAAAAAATCTTCCATTTTATTTCCAAAACGCACACTGCCACGATAAGCAAAACGATCTCTAACATAATCAGGTTCTAGAGTACTATAAAAACCATTTGTTGTAAAAATCATATAGGGTGTATGATTTTCAATAAAGACAGGAAGAATTTCTTTAAGCATTTCTTTATCTAAATAACAATCCATAATGGTTTTTCCTTCTTTATTACAATATTGAGCACCATTTCCTAAAATGGCAGAACATTTTATATCTAAAGGATCTAAAACACTTCTCACTCCATAATAGTCTCTCCCTGAAGCCACAACAAATTCAATGCCTTTAGCTTGTGTTTTTTTTATACTTTCAATACATTTAGGATTGATGTAACCATGTGATAATAAAGTTCCATCAACATCACTGACAATCATTTTAATCATTTCTATTTCCTCCGATAATCTTATTATATAAAAAATAAAGTATTATTTTATTTTTTTACTTAATAAGAAAAAAGAGTTTATTCAACTCTCTCTAAAATCTGTTTGTAGTTTGGAAAATTTGTTTTAGAAACTTTCCATAAAATGTCTTTTCCGTACTTTTGTACTAAAGAAGTTCCAGCATCATTTGCGAGAATATTAAAACCACGAGGAAGTGCTACATTTAATGATTGACACATATTTTTATAATATTGAAGATAAGCATATTGAGAAAGAATATGCGCACACTTCATCGCTAAAGACATTTCTTCTTTTTTAAATTCTATATGGCGGACAACAACGATTTTACTTTTTAAATAACGATAATATTTTTTTGGAGCCAAAAAGGCATCAATCGTTACTTTAGAGATAGGGTGTTCAACACGTTGAATAACATTGATCATTGCTTGATTATAGAGTTTAGCTTTAATACAAGAAAGTTTTTGTCCTTCTTTTACATATTGATTATAATGACTATTATCTAATAAAAGTAAACTATATGTCAGTTTATCTTTTAAAATCTTACCAATTCTTTCAATATCATTTACTGACATTTCTTTATCTAATTCTAATTTATTAAGTTCATCTTCATCTTTTTGATCAACATAACAGGCAACGACACATAATGGTCCAAAGAAATCAAGTGAACCTGTTTCATAACATCCTACATGACTTTCCATTATAAATTCCTCCTCTTTATATCTTATTATAACATAACTTATTTTTGTTTAAACTAGTGTTGATAAATATTGCTCGTAGAGTTTATCTCGTTTTAAAACTTTGATATGACCATATTCAATTGAAATTAAACCCTCATCTTTAAATTGATTTAAAACCTTTGTAACAGTTACTCTTGAAATGGCAAGTGAATCTGCAATTTCTTGATGGGTATAGGGAATATCTCCAAAAAGTAAATTTTTTTCAATATTGTTTGTAGCACTTAATTCATATAAAAAAGCAGCTACTTTTTCAAATCGATCATAGGTTTGTGCCCATTTTAAAAGTTGAGTTAAATGATTGCAGTTATCATTGAACATCTTAAGTAGAGTAATCGTAAGATCAAGTGAAGATGATAAATAAGGATAAAGATCTTCAAGATGACAAGTAATAATTTCAACGTCATTAATAGCAGAAACAGTTGTTGGACGATAAGCATTTTCATAAAGTGAAGATTCACCAAAAATACGTCCTTTATCTAAAACATCATAATTAATTTCATCACCATTTTTAGTAATATGATAAACACGCACACGTCCTTTTAAAACAAGACATAATTCATCTGCATGATCATCTTGCATATAAATAATATCATTTTTTTGATAGTGTTTAATGGTACCGGCTTGTTTAAAATAATCGAATAATTCGTCATTAATTTTCATTTTTTTCACCTTCTTATCTAAATTGTAACATATGTTACATTCTTAACAAAGAAAAATTGTTAGGATATATCCCGAGGTGAGAGATATGAAAAAAATTATTCAAATTATTATTGGTAACGTTTTAATGGCATTTGCTTTTAGTACTTTGATTTTAGATAATTCCATTGTAGCAGGAGGGGTTTCTGGTATTAGTACAGTTTTCCATTTTTATACTGGTATTTCTGTTTCTTTATGTGTAGGAATTATTAATATTGCTTTATTTATTATTGGATTTTGTTTTTTAGGAAAAGCTTTTGCGATGAAAACATTGATTTCAACATTTTTATTTCCTATTTTATTAGAATTCTTTAATCAACAACCATATTTACATGGTTTATTAAATGATCAATTATTAATTTGTATTTTAGGAGGATTTTTATTAGGGCTTGGAATTGGTCTTGTTTTAAAAGCTGGAGGTTCTACAGGAGGATTTGATATTTTAGCACTTGTTGTTGAAAAATATTTTAAAGTCCCTGTGACTTTGCTTGTTAATGGGATTGATGCAACAATCCTTGTTCTACAAATTTCTTTCCATAGTGTTCCTGAAATCGTTTATGGTATTATGACAATTTTAATTACAGCCTATATGATGAATTACTTATTATCATCAGGTAAAGGATGTGTTCAAGTTCTTGTAATGTCTAAAGAAATTGAACGTATGAAAACAATGATTTTAAATGATATGGATGCAGGAGTGACTTTGTTAGATGGTAAAAGTGGTTTTTATGGAAATGATACAGAAGTTGTTTTAACGATTTTACCTTATCGTAAACTTCCTGATTTAAAAGATAAAATTAAAGAAATTGATGAAAAAGCATTTATTATTGTATCTCATGTAGAAGAAGTCAGTGGAAATGGTTTTACTTATTCAAAAGAAATGCGAGAAGCTTTATCTTAGGTGTTCATTTTTATGGACATCTTTTTTAATTTGGTAGATAATAAGGCAAACGGGGGAATGAGTTATGAAAATAGAAATAACATATGCTAAATTAGAAGATGCTAAAAGATTAGTAGAAATCTATCGTTATTATGTTGAAAAAACAGCGATTACATTTGAATATGAAGTACCATCGGTTGAAGAATTTCAACAAAGAATGGTGCATGTCATGGAAAAATATCCTTATTTAGTAGCTAAGATAGATAATCAAATTATAGGTTATGCTTATGCTAGTAGTTTTAATGTAAGAGCAGCCTATGATTGGTGTGTAGAAACATCGATTTATGTAGATCATACTTTACGAAAATGTGGGGTAGGGAAACGACTTTATCAAGCATTAGAAAAAGTTTTAAAAGCACAAAATATTACGAATTTAAATGCTTGTATTTCTTCACCAATTAAAAATGATGAATATTTAGATACTAATAGTATTGATTATCATCATCATTTAGGTTATCAAATGGTTGGTGAATTTCATCAATGTGGTTATAAATTTAAACGCTGGTATAATATGGTATGGATGGAAAAATTTATAGGGGAACATCGTGAAAATCAATTACCAGTGATTAAATTTAATGAAATTAAAGATCAAGTGAATTTAAATGAGGTAGATTAAATGGAGTTAGTAACTGGAAGACCACAAGATAAAAGAATAGATAAAGAAGAAAGAGTCTATGATTTACTAGATCAATTAGATATTGAATATCAACGTATTGATCATCATGAAGCTAATACGATGGAAGTTTGTTTAGAAATAGAAAAGACATTAAAATCGACAATTTGTAAGAATTTATTTTTAGTTAATTCAAATAAAAGTCAATATTATTTATTAATGTTAAAAGGACATAAAAAATTCAAAACAAAAGTGATTTCAAAACAAATCAACAGTTCACGTCTATCCTTTGGAAGTGATGAAAAAATGCTAGAATATTTAGATATTACACCTGGTTCAGTGAGTGTTTTAGGTTTAATGAATGATCATGAACATCATGTTCAATTATTGATGGATAAAGATTTATTAGAAGATGATTATTTAGGATGCCATCCTTGTATTAATACAAGTAGTTTAAAAATTAAAATGAAAGATGTTTTTGAAAAAATTTTACCAGCTCTTCATCATGAACCTATCTTTGTAGAGGTTGATGATGAATAAAGAAGGAATCATCATTTATCTTGTGATGAAAGAACAAGATAAGTTTGTTGAAAAAGCAAAAACTTATTTTCAAAAGAGTTCGTATCTTTTAGAAGTTATTGAAATTAATGATTGGCAAGATGAACTTTCTTTTGAATCAAAAGCAGGAAAAGCTTTATTACATACAATTGAAACAATTAAACAAAAGAAGCTTTCTTTAAAATGTTATATGAGTGGTTATTCACTTGCAGGGCTTTTTAGTCTTTATGCGATGCACGAATTAGATCTAGATGGAGCAATTAGTGTGTCGGGTTCTTTATGGAAAGAAGAATGGTTGGATTATTTAAAAGAACATCCAATTTGTCATAAGAAAATATATTTGAGTTTAGGAAGTAAAGAACATAAAACAAGGAATGTTTTAATGAAAAATGTGTTAAAAAATACTTTAGAGACATATGAGATTTATCAAAAAGAGAATCAATGTATCTTTGAAAAGAATGTAGGTAATCATTTTTTTCAAAGTGAACAAAGGATGATGAAAGGATGGGATTATATTCTTTATGAAAAATAGGAAATTAACAGAGAAAAGGCTATTATTTATTAAAAAAATATTATTTGTTTTAACGATTTTATTATTGATTTATCATGTAGGCTGGACAATTTTTATTTTAGCTTATCGTCATCATATTGGTGATGCTTATATAAAATATGTCACAACTATGATTTTTCGTATTTTACAGTTTAGTGCGATGTTGCTTGTTTTATCAGCACCAAAGTTTTTAAAGAAATGGTTTAAGATCAATGTTCCGTTAACACTTTATATTGTGATTGCACTTTTTGCATTCAATGCTTTGGTTTTAGGAGATGGACTTGATTTTTATGGAAAATATCCATGGTGGGATTCTTTTTTGCACTTCCATTCAGGTATTATTTTATCTTTTGTAGCTTTATGGTTTATCCATATTATGATGGCAGAAAAAAGCAAGTTTATTTATATGAACAAATACTTTACATGTTTATTTTTAGTAGTTTTCTCTTTAGGAATTGGTGCTTTTTGGGAAATTCTAGAATATAGTTGTGATGGAATTTTTCATACAAATTCCCAACAATATATGGCTTCAACAAAGGGAACACTTGTTTCTAAAGATGATATTCCTTTGAAAGGACATGAAGCATTAAAAGATACAATGAAAGATTTAATGCTTGATTTAGGAGGGTCTTTGATTGTTGCTACTTATGGTTTTGTAAGACATGATGAAATTGTCAAAAAAATATCGAGAGATCATTTATCTCCCGATGATATTTTGAGCTAGAGATTCTAAATGATTTTTAGAATCTTTTATTTTTTGTATTTCTTATGGTGAAGCTGTTTCATAATTGAAGTTTCTTGTTATTTTAATTAATGAAGAAAGTTCAGCTTTAATTTTTTTT
>NZ_JBKYAR010000045.1:0-14249 GCF_047023275.1 Faecalibacillus sp.
TGCGGACATTTAGGAAGATATAAAAAGATAGTCAAAAAGACATATATAATTTATGGCAATTTATTATTGGGATTTAAATTAGGATTTGTTTCAATTCTATAAATAGTACTCTCACTTACTCCTAAGCCCTCTGCAAGCTCTTTTCTAGAAACACCTCTTTCTATTCTTTTATTCATAATTATCTCATTAACATTCATTATCCGTCACCCTTTTAATTCATGTTAACAATTAAATCGTGCATTTTACGCATTATAAAAGATACCTTCAGGAACGATACAGACTCTTTCATGCACGTTCTATTGACTTCATATCTATGTCAAATATAAAGTACACTTAAGGAGGTAATTATGATAAACTATTTAATTGAAAAATACTTTGCATTGTTAGGTGGAGTTGCCTATAGTAACGCAACATCAATGTCTGCTTTTAACTTCTATGAATTCGACAAACCTGAACAATTAAAGAATTTAAACAAATAAGAAAGGTGGCATCATTATGAATATTTTGATATTAGAGGATACAAATACTTTTGTAGAGGAGTTTGTTGATATACTCAAAAATAACAATCTATTCACTGATGCCCATTTCTTTTGTCTAGGGGATCACTTTGAAGAAATTGATAACACAAAAGACTACCAAGTTATTTTTATAGATGTTCATTTAAGTAAATCAATAAATGGTATCGATTTTTCTATAGAACTTAAAAAGAGGTTTCCCAAAGCACTTATTGTTTTTGTAACCATGAACAACAACTTTGTTCATAAATCTATGGAACTTCAACCATTTTATTTCATTAGAAAAGATCATTTAAATGAAGACATGTCTATCTTCTTTAAAATGTTTAAAGAACATTTAGAGAACACAAGTTTTATAGTCATTAACGCTAGAGAAAAACGTGTACGTATTAATACCTGTGATATTATCTACATAGAAGCTGATGGTCATTACTTAAAAATTGTCACACTAGATGGTGAATATAAATTTAAGGAAAAAATTAAAGAATTCCAAAAACAACTTAATAATAACAATATCATACAAGTACATAGATCCTATCTTATTAATTTAGATTTTGTCTATGACGTAAATTCCAAGTTCATCATCTTAAGAAACAAGAAAGAAATTAATATAGGTAAAACATATAAAAAGAAATTTAAACTAACTTATCAGGATTATTTACTCAATGGTAGCTTATAGTATATTTCTTAATTTTGTAGAAGTATTTACACTTACTGCTTTCGTTTACCTTTATTACTCATTTTCAAGTAGAAAACAGTTTTGTCTTCTACTTACTTCTTTATTTTTAATATGTGAATTATGTGATATTTTAAGAGAAAATGGATTTATACTAATGATTGGTTATTTTATTATAAGTTACTCATTTGTAATATATAAAAAAGACAGAATGTTTCTAGGAGATGCATTTATACTTGGTGGTTATATATTTTTTATTTTCTTATGTACATTTATTTTATACTATTTATTCAGGCCATTGTTAAATAGCGATTTCTCCATTCTATTTTATATATTGGTTGGCGTATTTTCTAAAACCATTTTAGTATTATTTACTTATTGGCTACTTTCACATTTTAAATATGACCTTAATGTACCGAATCAACAATATCTAATTGTAATCATTACAGAAATATTAGTTTTAAGTATTTTCGGTATAATCGGATATGCTTCTGTTGATATTACTGTAAGTTTCAGTTCATTTATCGTATGTTCTCTCTTACTAATCGTTTTCTTTCTTATAATTATAAATGGTATCTATTTTAATAAAATATACACAGAAAAGATGCAATATGAAAAACAATTACAAAAAGAAAAATATATAAAACAAAGTTTACGTCTCATACAAAACATTAGTTATGATATTGATGATAAGAAACATCGTATTCATTGGATATTAGAACACATTAAACACTTAAACAACGATACCAATCCAAAAATATCCAAAGCTATTGAACAATATCAATCTAAAAACACTTACCAAAAATTAGTTGCATCTAAAAATCCAGTATTTGATATTTTGATTTCTGTAAAAATCAATAGGTTACAAGATGATAATATAAGTATTAAACCTTTCTTTGAGATTAGTCAAAATGAAAAATATGATGATTTAGATTTTATTGATGTTATTTCTGAAATATTAGATTATGTTAAAAGACATAATGAAATAACTTTGCACATCAAAGGCCAAGGCATTTATACGTTAGTTGAACTTTATTCAGAAAATGATTTTTATGATTATGATAGATGTAAAATTGAATCTGATTTAATTGTTAAGAAAAAGAACATTTATAAAGATGGTATTTATTACATGAAATTTTTATTAAAAGGAACAGAGGATGATGTTAGAGAAAATTTATGATAAATATAATTTTGATGAAGATTATGAAGTCTATAAGTATGGTCAACAAGTTTTAATATTTAATTCAGTCGTTAATATATTTATGTTTATTCTAGGATTATGTTTACATGAAGGACTTATGACACTAGTTTGGATGTTAGCATTTTCCGGATTAAGAGTGAATTTAGGTGGATATCATTGTGATAGTCCTGTTAAATGTTTTATTACATCTAATAGCGTTTATCTTATTTCAATACTAGCATATCAATATTTAAGTAATTATTTCCTTGTATTTTTATTTATACTATTTGTATTATTACTAGTAATGAGCAAATATTTTAAATATTTAAATAAAAAAGCAAAATTAACAATGTGCATTGAAGTCATTTGCCTTCTAATTCCAAAAATAAATATGATTATAGTTCTAACATTAATAGAAAATATAATTAGTTATTTAATGACAGCCAAAGAAAAAGTCAATTCGTAATGTGAATTGACTTTTTAAATACTATTTATTTTGTAGATATTCATCCATTGCTTTAGCTGCTTTTTTACCAGCACCCATAGCTAAGATAACTGTTGCTGCACCAGTAACAACATCTCCACCTGCATAAACACCATCTTTAGATGTTTTCATTGAATCTTCATCAACGATAATTCCACCCCAAGATTGGCAATCTAAACCAGGAGTTGTATGTCTAATTAATGGGTTTGGACTTTGTCCAATAGCAACGATAACTGTTCCTGTTTCAATTGTGAAGTTAGATCCTTCTTTAGCGATTGGTCTTCTTCTTCCAGATGCATCAGGTTCACCTAATTCCATTTCAACACATTCCATAGATTTAACCCATCCATCTTCACCTTCAATTTTAACTGGATTAGTTAATAATTTGAAGATAATTCCTTCTTCTTTAGCGTGATGTACTTCTTCAGCACGAGCAGGAACTTCTTCAGGTCCACGACGATAAACGATATATACGTTTTTAGCTCCTAAACGTTTTGCAGTTCTTGCAGCATCCATCGCAACGTTACCAGCACCGATAACACATACTGTATCTGTTACTTTAACTGGTGTTGGATGATCTGGGAATTGATATCCTTTCATTAAGTTAACACGAGTTAAGAATTCGTTTGCAGCGTAAACACCATTTAAGTTTTCACCAGGAATTCCTTGGAAACGTGGTAAACCAGCACCACTACCTACGAAGATTCCTTGATATCCTTGTTCTTGTAATTCATCAATTGTAATTGAACGTCCTACAACAACGTTAGTTTCGAAATCTACACCTAAAGCAGCAACACCATCTACTTCGCTTTGTACTAATTTTTTAGGTAATCTGAATTCTGGAATACCATAAGATAATACCCCACCTGTTTTATGTAATGCTTCAAAAACAGTTACATCATAACCTTTTTTAGCTAATTCACCAGCACATGTAATACCAGCAGGTCCTGATCCAATAACAGCAACTTTTTTACCATTTTTTTCAATTTTTAATTCTGCAGGTTTTCCATGTTCTCTATGATAATCAGCAACGAATCTTTCTAATCGTCCGATTCCTACTGATTCAGTTTTAATTCCTCTAACACATTTACCTTCACATTGATTTTCTTGAGGACAAACACGTCCACAAATTGCAGGTAATGCATTTTCTCTTGTAATTGTTTGATAAGCTTCTTCAAATTCACCTTCTGCAACATGATGAATGAATTCAGGAATTGGTACTCCTACTGGACACCCATCCATACAGAATGGTTTTTTACAGTTTAAGCAACGAGTTGCTTCTTCCATAGCTTGTTCTTTTGTATATCCTAAAGAAACTTCTTCAAAGTTTTTATTTCTTACATTAGGATCTTGTTCAGGCATTTTAACCTTATTTGGTGACATATTAGGCATTATTTTGCACCTCCCATTAAATTACAAATACGATCTGCATTGGCATCTACTTGATGTTCTTCTTCTTTGAACATTCTTTGACGAGCCATTAATTCATCAAAATCTACTGATAAACCATCAAAGTCTGGTCCATCAACGCAAGCAAATTTAATCTTACCATCAACAGTAACACGGCAGCATCCACACATACCTGTACCATCAATCATAATAGGGTTTAATGAAACCATTGTTTTTAAGTTATGAGGTTTTGTTACCCCAACAACGGCTTTCATCATAGGTACTGGTCCAATAGCGATTACTTCATCTATTGGATCACCACTATCAATTAATTCTTGTAATTTAACAGTTCCAAATCCTTTTTCTCCTAAAGATCCATCATCTGTCATCACATATACATTTTTACAGAAAGCTTTAAACTTATCTGCCCATAATACATATTGTGCTTCACGTCCACCAATGATAACATCCACATCTACACCCATTTCAGCTAATTTTTTAAGTTGTGGATATAATGGTGCACTACCAACCCCACCGGCAATACCAACAACATGATTTGATTTATGTAAATCAGTTGGTACACCTAAAGGTCCAACAAAGTCAGTGATTTCATCACCTTCGTTTAATTTTGCTAATTGACGAGTTGAAAAACCTACAATTTGATAAATAATTGTAATTGTTTCAGCTTCTCGATCATAATCAGCAATTGTTAAAGGAATTCTTTCTCCATCTTCACCAACTCTTAAAATAATGAATTGACCTGGTTCGCACTTTCTAGCAACCATTGGAGCATGAACTTCCATTAATTCAACAACATCATTTAGTCTTTCTTTTTTGACTATTTTGTACATTTCTGGTTTCCCCCAATTCTTTTAGACTACCTCTATTATACGCTTATGTGAATAAAAAAACAACGTTCCTTCTAGTAAGATTTACTAAAAGAAAATCGTTGTTTTAATTTTTCTTAATTAACCATCTGACACATGTGCATAGTATGGTTCGGATAAATTGAGTACAGTAATAATTGCTTTTTTAGGACATGGATGTGATTTCAAAACATATTTCTGTATTTTGTTCATGAAGTTCTTTCCAGTATATCTATGGTTGAAACGCCATTCTTGTTCATTCAAAAACAAAGGTAAGTCACGTTTAGTTACTCCATGATATATACCAGTAATATTATTCTTTATATCACCAATTAATACATTAAGCCAATACAATCTATGATTTTCTTCATCATAGAGTATTTTTTCTGATTTTAATGTTATTTTATCAGTTAATCCTAAAAAAGTTGTTTTTCCATCAGTGTTTAGTATTCTTTCTTTTGAAAGTATTGCTTTTTTTGAGATGAATCTAACAATATTATTTGTACTATCTACAGCTACTGGCATTAATTTTAAAAATTTTGGATATTTATTTTCTTTATCTGTTGATAACATTACTAAAAAGGGTTGCTGTTCAGTAGCAACTCCTTGTTTGTGTTCTTCTTTACTTTTTGAGCCTATATAAGCAACGTCTGCTTCATAAAAAAAGCTGTCCAGAATTTTTTCACTGTTACTTTGGGACATAAGAATCCTACATTTTCTACAAAGTAATAGCGCTGTTTTATAATTTATTTCTAATTCATTAGCTAATTCAATCGCAGACAAACCTTTATTTGCCGTAAAAAAGAGATACATTCCTAAAATCAATTTATAAAGATCTAGCTTATTATCTTGAAATATAGTATTAGAAAGTAAGTAATGTTGATGACCACATTCTTTACATTGAAAGACATCACCTCTTTTAATGGAATAGTAATGTGTACATCCACATTTTTCACAGTAAAAGCCAACAGGCCATTTCATTTTAAAAAAGAATTTTACACATTCATCATGATTATTTGCATATTTTCTAGTTAAAGTAATTAAAGAATCCTTTTTTGGTTTTTGATTTTTAGCCATAGTATCCACCTCTTTAAGAAAAGTATATAATATTTTAAAGAAGTGATAGATTATACTCCTCGGTTTAAAGTGAGAATAACGGAGTTAAATCAAAAGATGTGTCAGATGGTTAATTAAGTAATTTTTTAAAAATTCTATATTTTGAATATTTTTTGCTCTTTCAATCTTTTCAATTAAGTTAATATTATAGTTATTTTTAAACAATAAAGAATATAATATCCATTATATAATCTGCACTTACCTTTGATGAATAAGATCCTATCTTTGAAAAAATATTTTCTTTATAAAAAAGGGGGAAAATAAATTTTGTCCACATGGTAATAATCTTTGAAGATTATTACCTTTTTAGTGCTAGTCTAAGCTCTATAATTCTTGTGGTACCAAAGGGGCTAAATTGCGTGCTGCACATATTTCCTCTATCGCTCTCGATGCCAAGCATCGTCATATCGTCTTTACCATTCCAAAACATCTAAGAGGTTATTTTATTAAAGACAGATCCCTTTTGAATCTTCTTTTTATTGCTGCCAGAAACACTCTTGCCTGTGTTTTTAATGATGCAAAGTACAGAAAAATCAAAATGCCCCTACTCCTATAAAAACGACAGAAACAAGATCGTTTTCGGTTCTGTTTTGACTTTACATACTTTTGGCAGAGATTTGAAATGGAATCCCCATATCCACTGCCTTGTTTGTGAAGAAGCTTTTGATACCAAAAAAAATAAAATGAAGAACTTTTCTTTTATTTCCTATAAAAAGCTCAGAAAAACTTGGATGTATCAGGTTCTTGATCTTCTTTCTAAACAAAAGCTCAAACATTTTCGTTATCTTAAACAGAGATTCTATGATGAACTTGTAAACGGCTTTTATGTCTACGCTAAAAAGAAATAAAAAGACAATGATGACAATAATGTTGATGATTGCGTCAATTACATTACCAGATACACTTCCAGACCTCCCATGGCTGAAAACCGCATCATCAAATATGAAGATGACAAAAAGATGATCAGATGATGGTACAACCGTCATGAGGATGAAAAATATATCGAAGTATATGAAAGTGCTGAAAACTTTATAAACAATCTTATCCTTCACTGTCCTGATGAAAACTTTAAAATGGTCAGATACTATGGTTTCTATTCAAACAGGAATAAAAAGTATATCAGAAATCTGAAAGAAAGAAAAAAGATTTAAAAAACAAACTTGACCATCTAAAATACCGCACACATATGATAGAATCATTGCAAAAAAATACTCTTTTATGTTCATGTGGCAATCTTATAAAATGTGAATATACATAGGTACCCCTAATGACAGACTCTACAGTGAAAAATGCATCAATGATTGCAGAAGATATACTTATCGAAACGAAGTGTACTGCTTGTGGTCATATTGACAATGTTCCTAACTGGATTATTGGTGAATTGGCAGAAGAAGACAGAATCTCCAGTAAACATGGTGAAGTTGAAATAGAATGTCCTGTATGTAAAGGTCCTATGAGAAGAGTTAGGTAACTGTTATATAACACAGGGTAAAAAAATTCATACTAGATCATGCAAACGCATCATAGTGTTTTAGTATGATTTTTATATACTATCTTTCTTGACGCATCCAAATTCTTAATAGATAAAAAAAGGAAAAGTAAACGGGCGTCGCTTACTTTTCCTACGTCATTCAATGAATATAGTTGTCAAAAAAATATCTAAGAGAAGAATGACTTTATAATCTTCTTTGATTACACTTTCATTTTACATATCTTTTATGAATTGAAAATGAAATTTATAGATTTTGATAACTATTTTCATATATTTTTTCATTTATGATTTAGTGTATGCAAATTATTTTCATCGATGTGCTTGAATAAAGGAAATATTTTTTAATTCAATTTCATTAAAATACTCTGACATATGATTATTCATCATTTCTGATGTCAAAGTTTCATCTGCACTATACCAACTTTTAGATTTAAAGTAATCTGCAATCTCAGGTGTTTTAAACGTACAATGATGTCTGGCATAAATTTCATTAAGTCCTAACCGTAACTGAGAATCATCTTTATTTTCTAAATCAGCTTCTGTAAGAAGTTCTGTATCACTATGAGCAAATATATATTCATCCTCATCTGTATTTTCTTCTACTGTTGTTTCTATTTTTTCATTTACAATAACTTGAAGGGCTTTTTCTTTACCAGATTCACTAGTACAAATTACTTTTGTCTTACCTGATGATAAAGCTGTAATTTTACCATTTGCATCTACGATACATATTTTTTCATTTTTAGATTGATAAGTACATTTAAGATTAGTTTGAATGGTATATTCATCTCCAATATTTAATGTAACTTTACTTTTTTCTAAATGTAATGGTTTTTCAACATGTTGACTAACAAGATTATCTGGTGAATAAGATGGTTTATTTCCTTTAAAAAATAAAATAAATCCTAACATAGCAATCACCACGACAAGTGCTATGATTCCTAAAATAATAATTTTAGTTTTTTTACGCACTTCTTTTTTATGTTTTTCTCTCTTTTTAACCCTTGAACCTACTTCTTCTACTTGGATATCCTCTTGCGGTATTCTTGTTCCACAAATATCACAATATTTGGCTCCTTTTGTTAGTAAACTATGACATTTTGGACATAACATAATCATCATCTCCTTACCTTTATTATAAAATAAAATATATTGATTTTCACTACCCGTTTTAGTATAATGTCAAAGACTGGTTCGAGAGCCAAACCCAGTATAAAAAACTAAGGATAAGTAATGAAGATGGCTCTGTCATCTTTTTTATTTTATCTGGCTTCTAACTGTACTTTAGAAGAGGAGGACTACAAATGAATAATAAAAAGGTACAATTAATTGTAATGAATGCCATGATTGGTGCTGTTTATGCAGTTTTAACAATTTTGATTTCACCTATTGCTTATGGAGCAGTGCAAATGCGCTTAACTGAAATTATTGTTTTACTTGCATGTTACAACAAGAAATTTATTCCAGGACTTACTATTGGATGTTTACTTGCAAATCTTGCATCTCCAATGGGACTATATGATATTTGTTTTGGAACAGCTGCAACATTGATTGCTTGTCTTGGTATGTATTATGTTAAAAATGTTTTTGCTGGAGCTTTAATTGGTGGGGTTGTCAATGGTTTAATCGTTGGTTTAGAACTTTATCTAGCTTTAGAATTACCATTTATGATTAATGCATTCTATGTTTTCATTGGTGAATTTATTGTTTTAATTATTGGAGCATTCTTATTTAAATGTTTAGAAAAAAATAAAACACTTATGAATAAATATATTTTAGAATAATGTAAAAAAGCTATAACAGCGAAATGCTTGTTATAGCTTTTATTTATGTTCTTCGATATAGTTTACTATATCGTTTACTGTTTTAAAATTCATAACGTCTTCATCAGGAATTTCAATTCCAAATTCTTCTTCAGCAGACATGATTAATTCAACTGAATCTAATGAATCTAATTCTAGATCTTCTTTTAATTTAGCATCTAAAGTAATTTTTGATTCATCAATATCCATTGTATCTTTTAAAATTTCTTTGATTTGATCAAGTACCATTTTATTTCCTCCTTCTGTATACAGCTATTATAACAAATGCTTTTGATTTGTAAACAAAACAATTTGACAAACAACCTAAAAGTCTATATCATTTAGAAAAGTATGTTTGGGAGGTAAAATAATGATTTTAAGACCAACGAAAATCGAAGATATTTCACGTGTCATTGACATTATTAATCAAGCAAAAACTTATTTCAAAAATAATGATATTGATCAATGGCAAGATGGATATCCTAATGAAGAAACAATTGAAAAAGATATAGAAAATAATGAAGCTTATGTTTTAGAAGAAGACGGTGTTATTTTAGGAACGTGTATGGTAACGATTCATGGAGAACCTGCTTATAACCGTATTGAAGGAAAATGGATTTTAAATTGTCCTTATATATGTGTACATCGTATTGCTGTTGATAATGAATATAAAGGAAAAGGATTAGCTTCTACGATTTTAGATCAAGCAGTTGCTATGTATCCAGATTATCATAGTGTTAGAATGGATACGCATCATGATAATCTTTCTATGCAAAGTTTTTTAACTAAATATGGTTTTAAATATTGTGGAGAAATCACTTTAAAAAGTGGTTCTTTAAGAAGAGCTTATGAAAAAAGAATCTAAGCTCTTTTTTATGTCCTTAATTTTCCTTCTTTAAGTAATCTTAATAATTCATCATTTTGTCTTTGTGAACCTGTATAATTATCTATTCCATTTAATTTAGCTAATTTTGTTCTATTAGCAAAAGAAGCATCTTCTTGAATAGAACGCAAAGCATCTGTAAAACTATTACCTGTATAATCTGGTGCACTTAAATATCTTATTTTTCTTTCTATAACTTGATCATTGACCCAGCCTGCATCTTGTCCGATAAGATAAGGATTTCTAGCTCCTTGAACAATTCTTGTAATAATTCCAAAATGACGATATGGCATTAATGGTTGCGAGGATTCACTAGTTAAAAATACATGGTGAAATTCTACCTCATCTCCTATTTTATACCTTGTTAAATTTGTATTTGAAAAATTATTGAAGCCACCCTCTTCTATAATTTGTGGAAAATCTTGATAGGCATAATTTAAATCAACCATTGTATCAATACCTAAAACATTTCCTGTAGCGCTATATTGCCACATACCATATTCCCCATCATAATTAAGTTCATCATTATATCTTGCAATCCATTTTGTATATTCATTAAAGATAGGACTTGTAAGTTTAGTTCTAAACCAGAATAATGATGCATACATTCCTACGTAGTAACCCTCTTGTTCTAATCTTTTTGCAAATGTTTGAGCAATATTCGCTATTGTTTGATTACTTTGTCTTCCAGTTGTATTATTATCTTCTAAATCATAATAAACAGGATAAGCCATTTGATAATCTTTTACGAGTCTTAAAACATGTTCTGCTTCTGATAAAGCTTCTCTTTCATTGGTTGCATAAGAATATAAATAAACCCCAAAAGGGATTTTTAAACGTGTACATTCATCTGCATTTCTTTTAAAAAAAGGATCATCTTGACTTTCAAGATTACTCCCATAACCACATCTAATAATCGCAAAATCTATATGTTTTTTAACCTCTTGCCAATCAATCACTCCTTGAAATTTAGAAACATCTATTCCATGTTTTACCAAAATTATTCACCTCATTATAAAATATGTCATAATGTCAAAAATGTTATTATTATCGTTGTTTATATTTACTTTTGGTTAAAAAAATAAGATAATAGCTACGGGAGGAATTATAGTTATGAAAAAGAGTTTTATCTCCATGATTTGTTTTACTTTGTTAGTATCAATTTTTTGTTCTACAAGTCAAGTTCATGCTGTAAACTTTGAAGGGCAAGAGAATAAATATATGAAACTTTGCGCTAGTAAAAGTTTATCTAATAGTAATTATAATACTTGTAAACAATTTAATTCTTATTTAAAAAAGAAAAACAATCAATTACAAAGTTCAATTGATGAATCTAAATCTAAAATTTCAGATACTCAAAGTTCATTAGATGATGTAGTTTCTAAAATTGCTGATTTAAATAACCAAATTGAACAAAAGCAACAAGAAATCAACTATTTAGAAAGTTCAATTAAATCATTAGAAGATAGTATTACTGCTAAAGAAAACGAAGTCAAAGAACGTATGTATGCAATGCAATCATACAACAATAGTAATAGTTATATTGAATTTATTTTCGGTGCTTCTAATTTTTCTGATTTCTTTTCAAGAATTGATAGTGTCAATGAAATCACTCAATTTGATAAAGAATTAGTAGAAAAAATAGCTGATGAAAAGAAACAAGTTGAATCTCAAAAAGCAACTGTTGAAACAGTAAAAGCAAATATTGTTTCTCAACAAAACCAACAATATGCTTTACAATCACAATATGAAGATCTATTAGCTAAACAAAAACAAGATTTAGCTGCTGCTGAAAGTGAAAAATCTAAAGTTTCTGATACTCAAAACTCATTAGATTCTTTCTTATCTTCTGTAGTTGTAACTCAACCATCTTCATCTGGTGGTAGTGGTGGTAATAAAGGTAATGGTTCAACAACTATTAAACCATCTACAAATATTCCAACTACAAATAAGTATGGTTCAACAGTCGTAGCTGCTGCTTATTCTAAATTAGGTTGTCCTTATGTATGGGGAGCTAGTGGTCCTAATTCATTTGACTGTTCAGGATTAGTTATGTGGTGTTATGCTCAAGCTGGTGTTTCACTTGATCACTATTCTGGTTCTCAAGGACATGCAGGAGCCATCATTCCATTAAGTCAAGCTCAACCAGGAGACATCTTATGGAAAAGCGGACATGTAGGTATTTACATTGGTGGAGGACGATATATTCATGCTCCTCGAACAGGTGATGTTGTTAAAATTGCTTCTAATGTAAGTAGATTTACTTGTGCAGTAAGACCATATTAAAAAAGGCATCTTGCCTTTTTTATTTTAGGGATATTTATGATTATTTACTTTTTTAATGAAGTGATGTATAAATAATATGAGGGGGTGTTTCGCTTGAAATTTAAAAAGTATTTTGTAGGTCTTGTATCATCTGCTATGTTAGTATCTACATGTTATTGTATAAAGCCTGTTGAGGCTATTGACTTTTCAAAAAACGAAGCAAAATACATGTCGATATGTGCAAGCGGAAAATTAACTAATAGTAATAAAAAAACATGTGAAGAATTTAATAGTTATCTTAAAACTAAAAATAAAAAATTAAAAAAGGATTTAGAAAATCAAAAAAGTGCTGCAGCGAATACAACACAAACATTGGATAGTGTACAAAAGAAATTAGATTCTATTAATGCAGATATTTCATCCAAAGAAGCTGAAATTCAATATGTCGAAACATCTATTCAAAATACTCAAGCTGAAATTGATCAAGATAATCAAGAAATAAAAGATCGTATGTATGTCATGCAATCTTATATGAATGAAAATACATTTATCAATTATGTCTTTGGTGCTGAAAATTTCACAGATATGTTATCTAGAATAGATAGTTTCAACACACTTACTGCAAGTGATCAAGAATTAATTGCTCAAATGCTTGAAAAGAAAAAAGAAATTGAAAATCAAAAAGTTACATTAGTAAACGCTAAAGCTGTTTTAGAGGAACAAAAGAAGGAACAAGCTACTATTCAAGTTCAATATGAAGCCTTATTAGAAGAACAAAGAAAACAAATTGCTGCTACTGAAGTAGATGCCAATGTCGCTGCTAGTCGTTCAAATGCTATTGATGCTTCATTAGCTGCGTTCTATGAACAATCTAAAAAGGATGATGTAGGACATGTCAGTCAAATTCCTACACCTAAACCAAATCCTTCTAACAACAATAATCAAAATTCAAGCAATAATAACACAAGTAATAGTACAAATAATTCGAATAATAACTCAAATAATAATTCGAATAGTAATGCAAACAACAATAATTCAAACAACAATTCAAATAGTAGTTCTAAGCCATCTCAAGATAGTACAGCATTAGGTATTGCTATTGCTAATAAAGCTTTATCTAAACAAGGAAAACGTTACTATTGGGGTGCAAGCGGTCCTAATTATTTTGATTGTTCTGGTCTTGTTTATTGGGCACATAATCAAACTGGAGTAAGTATTGGAAGATCAACTGCTGCAGGATATGCAAGTAGTGGTAAGGCCGTATCTTATAGTCATTTACAAATTGGGGATGTTATTACTTTTAGCTATGGTAGTGGCGTTTCTCATATTGGTATTTATATTGGTAATGGTAATATGGTACATGCTTCTGGAAAAGGTTCTGAAACTGTTGGTCAGGATCCTAATCAATGTGTAAAAGTAACATCTGTTGCTCCAGGAAGTTATTTCTATAGTCGTATTTATAATTGTCGTAGACTTTATTAAAATAGGATGCGCTACATTTTGTAGCACATCCTATTTTTTTATTTTAAAAACCTAACCCAAGATAAATGTTGGTAAGTATTTCTTGGAAAACTAATCAAA
>NZ_JBKYAR010000046.1:0-12384 GCF_047023275.1 Faecalibacillus sp.
TTGCCCCCTAAAGTAGACCCCCAAAGTTGAGGCCCCTAAATTATTTGAATAGCCGTCTTTTTTTTGGAAATAAGATTTTGCTTTTGTTGTTTTGTTTATGCTTTCTACAGGTGTTTTGTTTTTTTTAATAAGTTATTTATAAACAAAAAAAACAGTACTATGTACTGTTTTCATCTATTATCCAGCTTTTCTTAATGTTCTTAACTCTTTAGCAGAAATTCTAACTTTTGTAGGTTTACCATCTACTAAAATAGTAGCTTTTTGTAAGTTAACATTCCATTTTCTTCTACTTGAGTTTAACGCATGAGAACGAGTGTTTCCTGATAATGGACCTCTACCACTGATTTGGCATTTTCTTGACATGTTCTTTCCCTCCTTTAGTAGTTGTTCTACGTACTGTGTTATATTAACATTATTTATAGTATAATGCAAACATTTTTTTACAAAAAAGCTGTTTTTATAGAGAAAAATTGTTATAAATACTTTATATGTTAATAAAAATAAGTTAATTAGTATTCTTTTTTGGCTATTTGTGATATGATGACCCCGTGTTTGGAAAGATACTAAAAGAGTGATTATAATTTGTAAATATTATATTTTTAAGGTATAATAATGTTTGAACATGAAATCATTTTAAGGAGGATAACTTGATGATTGAAAAAAATACAAATTTAGGGTCAGTAAATATTTCTTTAGATGTTGTTTCTACTGTAGCTGGTGGAGCCGCAACAGAATGTTATGGTGTTGTGGGAATGGCTAGTCAAAAGAAATTAAAAGATGGATTTTATGAGTTGTTAAAGAAAGAAAATTATTCTAAAGGAATTATTGCTAGTGATGGAGAAACTGGTTTAATTTTAGATTTATATATCATTTTAGGATATGGAATTAAAATTAATGAAATTTTGGTTGAAGTTCAAAAGAAAGTAAAATACGTTGTTGAATCAACATTAGATGTCAAAGTTGAGGCAGTTAATGTTTATGTTCAAGGACTTCGTAATATCGATTAGTGGAGGAAAAATATGCAAATACTTACAGGAAAGCTATTTAAAGAGATGGTTTTATGTGGTGCGAATACTCTTCATAATAATCATCCTGAAATAGATGCTTTAAATGTATTCCCTGTCCCTGATGGGGATACTGGAACAAACATGTCTATGACTTTTAATGCTGGTGCAGCAGAAATCAAAGATATGGATAGTGACAATATTTATGATATTGCAAAAAAATTATCTAAAGGTTTACTAATGGGTGCACGTGGTAACTCAGGTGTTATTTTATCTCAAATCTTTAGAGGATTTGCAATGGGGCTAGAAGGTCATGAAAGCGTTGATGCTGTTGCTTTTGCTAATGCATGGAAAAGTGGAGCAGAAGTTGCTTATAAAGCTGTTATGAGACCTGTTGAAGGAACTATTTTAACAGTTATTAGAGAATCAAGTGAAAAAATCGTTGAATATACTCAACCAGGTATGGAAATCGAAGATGTTTTCTCTTATTTTGTTAAAGAAGCTGAAAACTCATTAGAAAGAACACCTGAATTACTTCCAGTATTAAAAGAAGTTGGTGTTGTTGATAGTGGTGGAGCAGGTTTATTACTTGTTTTAACTGGATTTATGGCTGCTTTATCAGGAGATCGCGTTGATTTTGTTGATATTAAATCAGAAGGTCAAGTAAATGCAGGTACTGAGTTAGAATCTGGTGAAGAAGGTTATGGTTATTGTACAGAATTTATTGTAAGACTTGAACCTTCATTAGTTGATAAATTTTCTGAAAATCAATTGAAAAAAGAATTAGAAAGAATTCCTGGGAATAGTATTGTTGTTGTACAAGATGAAGAAATCGTTAAAGTACATGTACATACATTAAAACCAGGTGAAGCTTTAAATTTAGCACAAAGATTTGGTGAATTTGTGAAGTTAAAAATTGAAAATATGCAAGAACAAGCAAATAACTTACAAAATGCTGCAGCAAGTCAAGGAAGTATTGTAGGGGTTGATGATAATAAACCTCAAAAACGTGAAGCTAAAGAAACTGCAATTATTTCTGTTTGTGCTGGACAAGGCGTAGAAGATGCATTTTTAGAATTACATTGTGATTATGTTGTAAGTGGTGGACAAACAATGAATCCATCTACTGAAGATATGGTTGCTGCTGTTAAAGAAGTAAATGCAAAAAATGTTATTATTTTACCAAATAATTCTAATATTGTTATGACAGCTCAACAAACAGCAACAATTTTAGAAGGGGAAGTAAATGTAGTTGTTATTCCAACAAAAACAATTCCTCAAGGTTTATCAGCATGTGTTATGTATAATCCAGAAGTTTCTCTAGAAGATAATATTGCTGAAATGGAAGATGCAGTAGCAAATGTTAAAACTGGACAAGTAACATTTGCAATTAAAGATACAAATATTGATGGTGTTGAAATTAAAGCTAATGATTATATGGCATTAGTTGAAAAAGATATTGTTGCTTGTAAACCAAATAAATTAGATGCGGTTAAAGTGTGTTTAGATCAATTAGTAGATGAAGATTCTGAATTAATTACTTTACTTGTTGGTGAAGATGTGGTTGACGAAGAAGTTGAAGAAGTTGAAAGTTATATTGAAGATAACTTTGACGCAGAAGTAGACGTTATTGAAGGTAAACAACCAGTTTATTCATTTATTATTGGTGTTGAATAAAATAAGAAGTCAAAAAACGTTGATAAATTCAACGTTTTTTTTAAATACATCTTTTATTTGTCGCTTAAAATCGCTTATTTAATCATTTTCTAAGTTAAATTCAATGATTTGAGCTACTTTTTGTTGCTGAGATTTTAAAACATCAGTATATATATCAGCTGTTGTGCTGATATCATTGTGTCCTAAAAGTTAATGTAAATGATGAAATAGTAAATGAAAATGAGAAACTTTTATTTGTGGATATTGATGGGTATTATAAAAGGTATTTTAGATGTGTATTGGATGATGCGAATAAGAAATTCCCAAAGCTAATAGAAAAAGCAAAAATGTTGATTGAGAAATTGTACGTTGATAATTTGTATAATAAATCGGATATATCAATAGTTCATCATGATTTTCATGCATTGAATGTTCTTACAAATAATGAAAATGTTTATTTAATTGATTGGGAATCAGCTAGATTAGATGTTAGCGAAGTGGAATTTGTTAAGTTTAAACATTTAAATGTTCCACAACTTGAAAAAGAACAGATTGATAGTTTTTTTAAAGAATATCAAAAATATAAAATCCTAAAAAGAACTTCAAATTTTATTTGTCATGAAATTATATGGTTAGTAAAAATGTATGTTTTTGAGACAGATAATTCTATAAAAAATCATGTATATTTTCCAAGTAGAAAATATTATTATGATCAAATTATGGCAATATACTATAGAGTTTTTAATGAAAAAGAGGAGAAAATATAATGAAAGTTTTAGTTTTAGGCGGTACAAGATTCTTTGGAATTCATTTGGTTGATGAATTATTAAAAAGTAATTGTGATGTAACAATAGCAACTAGAGGGTTAACTAGTGATTCTTTTGGAAATAAAGTTAAAAGAATTAGATTGGATAGACATGATGAATTAAGTATAATTAATAACCTTAGTGATAAATATTTTGATGTAATATATGATAACTTGGCATATTGTTCCAATGATATAGAAATATTATTACCACATATTCATTGTGGAAAATATGTTGTTACATCTTCTACATCTGTTTATAATCCTTTAAAAGGAGATGTAAAAGAAACTGATTTTGATTCAATAACTTATCCATATATTAATTGTAAACGAAATGAAGTTGAATATGCAGAAGGGAAACGTCTTGTTGAGGCTGCAATATTACAAAAATTTAATGATATAAACTATATTTGTGTTAGGTTCCCATTTGTTATAGGGAAAGATGATTATACAAGAAGATTGATAAAGTATATAAAATGTTATAAAGAAAAGAAAAAATTATATATAAATAATATAAAAAATGAAATGAGTTTCATAGATTCTAAAGAAGCAGGAAAGTTTCTAGCGTTTTTAAAAGATATAAATAATTTTAGGGGATGTATTAATGCTGCTAGCGATGGAACTTTATCAATCTATGAAATTTTATCGACACTTGAATCGAATAAAAACGACCTTGATGAAAATATTTATGGGTTATTCTTAAGAAATACAGCAGAAATTGCTCCATACAATGATGTAGATAGTTACCAAATAGATACATTTCTTGCTAAACAATTAGGATTTAAATTTTCAAATATTAATTCATGGATTGATTCATTAATTAAAGAATATATAAAAGAAATCGAAAGAAATTATTAGGTGAATAAATTGTGTAAAAAAACAATAATGGTAACTGGAAACAGGTGACATAGGAGAAAAAATATGTGAAAGAATAGTAAAAAATAATAATAAACTTATTATAATTGGAAAAAAAATAAAATCTTTAACTCAAAAATTGAAACTAATTAATTCAAAGAGTTCTATATATAGCTACGTAATAGATTTATGTGATATTAGTACAATTGAAAAAAAGATAGAAGAAATTTACCAAAATCATAATACCATTGATGTTGTTATAAATAATGCTGGGATAGGATATTTTTCACCAATTTTGACAATTGATTTAAGTCAAATACAAAAGGTAATGAATGTTAATTTTATTGCATGTTACTTAATTAGTAAAGTGGTTTTAAAGCGTATGACAAAAACAAAAAAGCAAAATTCTAGACTTAAGTCTAGGCTTTTTATCATATATAAGGAGATATTGTTATGAAGGAAATAAGTGTAAAGGAATTAGTGAATTATATTAATCCATTTGAATTAAAAGAAAAACCTGCTATTGCTGTTGCTAGTGATGGTATAGAAACTAATGGACTTACAATAGGGTGGGCTGGATTTGGTGTTTTATGGAGAAAGCCAATGGCTACAGTTTATATACATAAAACACGTTATTCTAAACATATTTTTGATAAAGCAATGTATTATTCTATTTGTTTTATGGATAATGATTATAAAAATCAATTAGGTTATTTTGGACGTGTTTCTGGTAGAAATGAAAATAAAATGGAAAAATGTGGAATGACTATTATTGAAAATGATGTTGCTCCTTATTTTGAAGAAAGTTCGGTTGTTATTTTATGTAAGATGATGGGTAAGAGTGATTTTGATAAAGATAATGTTGATGAAAATGTGTTTGAATGGTATCAAAATGAAGGAGTACATAGTCAATATTATGGAGAAATTATTAAAGTTTTAGTGAAAGATTAAGGTATATAAATAATTAGATAAAAGATAGCTTTATTGATAATAAAAACTTTATGTATTTAGACGTAAAAATATTTCTTTTTTTAAGTATAATTGAAAATAAATGAGTGAGAAAAAATGTTTAAATAATGAGTCTCAAATATTAAAAAATCCCCATTTTATCTACTTTTAATAGACATTTTTTATGTTTTATGTCATAATACCAAGGCTACTTAAAAGAAAGGAATGACGATATGATATCAACACAAAATGTATCTTTAAGATATGGAGATAGAGCATTATTTGAAAACGTTTCTGTTAAATTTACAGAGGGTAACTGTTATGGAATTATTGGTGCCAATGGTGCTGGTAAATCTACATTTTTAAAAATCTTAGCAGGAGAAATTGAACCAAATAAAGGTGAAGTTGTTATTGAACCTCATAAAAGATTATCGGTTTTAAAACAAGATCACTTTGCATATGATGAAAATAAAGTTGTTGAAACTGTTATTATGGGTAATAAAAGACTTTATGAAATCATGCAAGAAAAAGAAAGATTATACGCAAAAGAAGATTTTAATGATGAAGATGGTATTTTGCTTGGTGAATTAGAAGGTGAATTTGCGGATATGGATGGTTGGAATGCAGAAGCGGATGCAGAAACTATGTTAAATGGTTTAGGAATTACTTCTGAATTTCATGATATGTATATGAAAGATTTAGATGGTAGTCAAAAGGTCAAAGTTTTATTGGCACAAGCATTATTTGGTGATCCGGATATTTTATTATTAGACGAACCAACAAACCATTTAGATTTAAAAAGTATTAACTGGTTAGAAAATTTCTTGTTAAATTTTAAAAATACTGTCATTGTTGTTTCTCATGACCGCCATTTTTTAAATAAAGTTTGTACTCATATTGCAGATATTGATTATAGTCGTATTCAATTATATGTAGGAAATTATGATTTCTGGTATGAATATAGTCAAATGCAAATTCAACAAGCAAAAGATCAAAATAAAAAAGCTGAAGCTAAGAAAAAGGAACTAGAAGAATTCATCGCAAGATTTAGTGCGAATGCCTCAAAAGCTAAACAAGCAACTTCTAGAAAGAAACTATTAGATAACTTAGAAATGGTTGATATTAAACCATCTCTTAGAAGATATCCATTTATTGGTTTTAAACCAGGAAGAGAAGTAGGAAATATAGTTTTAAATGTAGAAGGTCTTACAAAAGTTGTTGATGGTGAAAAACTTATTAATAATGTTTCATTTTCAATTCAACCAAATGAAAAAGTTGCCTTTGTAGGTGATGATAAAGCAACAGAAGCTTTCTTTAAAATTATTATGGGTGAAGATAAAGATTACGAAGGAGAATTTAAATGGGGTGTTACAACAAGCCAATCTTATTTTCCTAAAGATAACTCAAAATATTTTAATGACTGCGAATTATCACTTGTTGATTGGTTAAGACAATTTACAGATGGAAATGTTTATGAACAAGATTTAAGAGGTTGGTTAGGAAGAGTTTTATTCTCTGGAGAAGAAGCTTTAAAGAAAGCTAATGTTTTATCTGGAGGAGAAAAAGTAAGATGTATGTTAGCTAAAATGATGATGGAAGATGCTAATGTTTTAGTTTTTGATGAACCAACAAACCATTTGGATCTAGAGTCTATACAAGCATTAAATCAAGGTCTTATTCAATTTAAAGAAAATATTTTATTTACATGTCATGACCATCAATTCGTACAAACTATTGCTAATAGAATTATTGAATTCAATAAAGATGGTATTATTGATCGTTTATCAACATATGATGAATATTTAGAATATAAAGAAGAATTAGAAACAAAATAAAGGATCCGTTGAGGATCCTTTATTCATTTACGATATATATTTTATAAGGGAAGGAAATTTGAAAAAAATTTTTCTAAGAAAGATGTTTAAATATTATTTATCTTTCTTGATATTATCATAAATGATAATTGTGAACTGAATATTTCTTATTAAACAAAAAAAGTCTTTTTCAAGACTTTCTTGTTTAAATAATAATTGGGAAGGGAATATGAAATTTATTATTTAATGAAAGATGATTGATCTTTCATGGTTATAATATAGATGAAAACTATAACAGAACAATGGTTTAATCATGTGTTTTTATGTGATGTTATAAAATTAAATGATAAAGAAGATTGAAAAAAATTATCATTTTGGTAAAATTGTTTTAAGCAATGCGAGGTGATAAAGTGGAATTACATTTTACAAAAATGGAAGGTATTGGAAATGACTATGTTTATGTTGATGGTATTAATCAAGAAGTACCTATGGATGCTGAATTTATAAGTCGTATTTCAAATCGCCATTTTGGTATTGGTGGAGATGGAATGATCGTTATTTTAAAGTCTGATCGCTATGATTTTAAAATGCGTATGTTCAATCTAGATGGTAGTGAAGGAATGATGTGTGGAAATGGAATTCGTTGTTTTGCTAAATTTTGTTATGACCATCATTTAACTGATAAAAAAGTATTAAAAATTGAAACTAAAGCGGGTTTACGTATTGTTGAACTTATTTTTGATGGGAATGAAGTGGTTGGCGCAAAAGTAGATATGCAAGAGCCTATTTTAAATTGTAAAGATATTCCTGTTATTTTTAATCAAGAAAAAATGATTAATGAAAAGGTGAAGATTGGGGATAAAGAATATGCTTTAACAGCTGTTTCAATGGGAAACCCACATGTAGTAACATATGTGGATTCATTAGATTTTGATATTGAAACAATTGGAAAACAATTTGAAAAAGATAAAATATTTCCAGAATCAGTCAATACTGAATTTGTTGAAGTCATCAATGACCATTATTTAAAAATGCGTGTATGGGAAAGAGGTAGCGGTGAAACAATGGCTTGTGGCACTGGTGCTTGTGCTGTTATGTATGCAAGTTATTTAAATGGTTATTGTAAGGAAAAAGCAACAGTTGAGCTTCTTGGAGGAAAGTTAGAAATTGAACTTCAAGAGGGACATATTTTTATGACAGGTCCAGCAACAACTGTGTTTGAAGGAAAAATAAAAATATAAGGAGGAAATTTATGTTACAAACTGCAGAAGAAATTATTAAGTATATTGGTGATGCTAAAAAACAAACACCAATTAAGATGTATTTAAAAGGTGAAAATTTACCAGATACAGATGCTTTCCATTTATTTGGTGATAGTCATTTTAAAATTGCTATTGGGGATTTAGATGCAATTAATGCTTATGTTGAAGAAAATAAAGCATTAATTAAAGATTCTTTTATTGAACAAGATCGTCGTAATAGTGCCATTCCAATGTTAGATATGAGAAATATCAATGCTCGTATTGAACCAGGTTGCTTCATTCGTGAAAATGTATCTATTGGAGATAATGCCGTAATCATGATGGGAGCTGTTATCAATATTGGTGCTAAAATTGGAGAAGGATCAATGATCGATATGGGTGCTGTTTTAGGAGGACGTGCTGAAGTTGGAAAACACTGTCACGTTGGAGCTGGAGCAGTGTTAGCTGGTGTTATTGAACCACCTAGTGCTTCACCTGTTATTCTAGAAGATGATGTTTTAATTGGAGCTAATGCGGTTGTTATCGAAGGTGTTCATATTGGTAAAGGAGCTGTTGTTGGTGCTGGAAGTATCGTTACTCAAGATGTACCTGCAGGAGCTGTTGTTGTTGGAAATCCAGCAAGAATCATCAAAGAACAAAAAGATGAAAAAACTGAAGGTAAAACACAATTAATGGATGATTTACGTAAAATCTAGGATACGATTATGGAACAATTATTAGATCAAATAAGGATATGGCGTCGTCATTTACACGCCATTCCTGAAATCGGTTTTCAAGAATATAAAACATCAAAGTATCTTTATGAAGAACTAGAAAAAATGGGGTATCAACCTTTAAAAATAACAGAAACGGGAATTGCTGTTTATCTTGATTTTCATAAAGAAAAAACAATTGCTTTTAGAAGTGATATTGATGCTTTAGAAATTGAAGAACAAACAAATGTATCATTTAAAAGTACACATCAAGGAAAAATGCATGCTTGTGGTCATGATGGACATATGACAGCACTTCTTGGACTTGCTTATAGATTAAAAGATGTTCAAGATTTACCTCATAATGTTTTACTTATTTTCCAACCAGGAGAAGAAGTGGTCAATGGGGCACCATCAATTATTAATACAGGTATTTTTGAAAAATATCATGTCAAAGGAATTTATGGTTTACATATGTTTCCGGATGTTGATGAAGGGAAAATTGCTTGTCGTAAAGGCCCTTTAATGGCTGAAAGTGGTGAATTAGATGTTACGGTTCATGGTAAAAGTGCACATGCAGGTAAGTATCATGAAGGAATTGATTCGATTGTGATTGCGAGTCTTTTGATTAGCAATTATCAAAGTATCATTTCTCGAATGATTTCGCCTATGCAGCCTTGTGTTTTAAATATAGGTGAAATACATGGGGGAACTGTAAGAAATATTGTTGCCAGCCAAACAAGTTTCCATGGAACTCTTAGAACTTATAGTGAGGAAGTCTTTTCACGTATTGTAGAAGCAATGAAAGGATTTAATCAAGGTATGGAACAAGCATATCATTGTCAAATTGATTTTGCTTGTCAACCATTCAACCCACCAGTTTTAAATGATGCACATTTGTATGAAGAACTTAAAAAGAATGTTGGCGCAAATTTCGAAGAACTTGAAGAACCTGTCATGTTAGCAGAAGATTTTGCACATTATCAAAAAGTGATTCCTGGTGTTTTCTTTTATGTAGGGACAAGATGTAAAGAATATACTTCAGGTTTACATACACCAACTTTTAATTTTCATGAAGAAGTTTTAGTGCAAGCTGTTGAACTTTATGAAAAACTTGCAAGAAATGTACAATTGGGGGACTAAAAATGAATTATTATGATAGATCATTGGATGCTTTAATGCATGCCTATGGAAGATATGATGTCACATTTGATCATGGAGATGGCATTCATTTATATGATGTTAATCAAAAAGAATACATTGATTTCTTTTCAGGAATAGGTGTTAATTCTTTTGGTTATAATTATCCTGCTTATGTTGAAGCAATGGAAAAACAATTACATAGATTGATGCATATTTCTAACTATTTTAATACTGTTGAAACAATTGAAGCAGCTGAATGCGTAAAAAAAGCAACAAAATTAGATAAAGTGTTCTTTACAAATTCAGGAGCTGAATCAACAGAAGGGGCTTTAAAACTTGCACGTAAATACTATTATCAAAAACATGGGAAAGCTGATAGTGAAATTATTTCCTTAAATCATTCTTTCCATGGTAGAACAACTGGATCTGTTAAACTTACAGGAAATGCACATTATCAAGAAGCATTTGGGCCTTTAATTGAAGGGGTTAAATATGCCGATATTAATGATTTAGAAAGTGTTAAAGCATTAGTAAATGAAAAAACAGCAGCTATCATCGTTGAACCCGTTCAAGGTGAAGGTGGCGTGTATGTTTGTTCAAAAGAATTCTTAACAGGAATTAGAAAATTATGTGATGAAAAAGATATTGCATTAATTTTAGATGAAGTTCAATGTGGTATGGGAAGAACAGGAACAATCATGACATATTTCCAATATGATATTTTACCTGATATTCTATGTTTAGCTAAAGGAATTGGAGCGGGTTTTCCAATGGGTGCCTTTGTCGCAAATAAAAAATTTGCAGCAGCTATGGAACCTGGAGATCATGGCTCTACTTATGGTGGAAATCCAATGGCTGGACAAGCATGTAGAACAGTATTTAAAATCTTAGAAGAAACTAAAATGATAGATCATGTACAAGATATTAGTGAATATTTAATTGAAAAATTAGATGATTTAAAAGATAAATATCCTTGTATTAAAGAAAGACGTGGTTTAGGATTGATGATTGGTTTAGAATTTGATCGACCAGTTAAAGATATTGTTAAAACATGTTTAGATAATGGACTTATTGTTGTTACAGCAGGGGCTAATGTTGTAAGAATGTTACCACCATTTATTACAACTGAAGAAGATGTAGATCAAGCAATTGCTATTTTAGATCAAGCAATTGAAAAAAATATTTAAAAATTTTAAAAAATTAAAAGAAAAATAGGATGTTTTTGACATATATATTGATGAGGTGATAAATATATGTTGAAATATCCTATTTTTTTACAAGATAGTGAAAACAGTTGTGGAGCATACTGTATAAAAATGCTGTTAAATTTTTATAAAAGAGATGATGAGATAAAAAATATTAAAAAAAGATGTCGTCTGACGAAAGAGGGAATCACTATTTATGGCTTGATACAAGTTTTAAAAGAATATCATATTGAATCTAAAGCTTATAAATGTGAACTTAAACATTTGTTTGACGAAGTAACATGTCCTGTAATTGTTCATTTGAAACAAGACGATTTATATCATTATGTTGTTTTGTATAAAATTAAAGATGAATATTTTTTAGTTGGTGATCCTGGACAAGGACTTATTAAAATGTCGTATGAAAGTTTTTCTAAACAGTTTACAGGAGTTATTATAGCTATTGAACATGTTGGAATACCTGTTAATGAAAAAAAAAATTATACGTTTCAGTGTTTTCTTAAAAATCATTTTAAACAACATTATATATCGGTTGTTAAAATTGTGATAAAAACAATTGTGATTTCATTTTTAACAATGGCATTTTCATATTATTATCAATTATTGATAGATTCTTTTTCAAATTATCAAATATATCAAATTATTGCTATTTCTATAGGTTTTGGCATATTATATGCAGTTAAACTTTTATTGGATTATCTAAGAAGAGTACATATTCTTGATTTAAGTAAAGAATTAAACAATGAGTATGCTTTAAAAACAATGCAAAATTTAATTTATCAAGATTATAGTTATATCCAAGGATTAGAAAAGGGAACGTTATTATCTAGGTCTCAAAATCTTTTTGAATTAAGCCAATATTTTATAGAATTTTATCATGTTATTTTTATTGATAGTGTTTTAATGATTTTTATTTTGTTTTTTATTTTATATATAAATTTTTATTTATTTTCTTAATTAACCATCTGACACATCTTTTGATTTAACTCCGTTATTCTCA
>NZ_JBKYAR010000047.1:0-11967 GCF_047023275.1 Faecalibacillus sp.
TTTCTACACCAACTTGGTAAGAAATTTTTCTAACTGTGAAAGTTTCAGCAATTCCTTTACCTTGTCTAGCGATACAAACACCTTCAAATAATTGGATACGGTATTTGTTACCTTCTTTAATTTTTACATAAACTTTTAAAGTATCTCCAGCTTTGAAAACAGGGATATCAGATTTTAATTGTTTTTTAGTAATTTGATCTACTAATGTTAAATTCATCGTTTTTCTCCTTTTCATTTATAGTCTTGTATGTTCATTCGATTAACCAGCGGAACATATGCAGTCATCTCGACCTGTAATATTATAACATCATTCAAAAAAATATCAACTCTTTTTTTTGATTTGATCCAACATATTTTTTGACTCTTCATCAAAATTATAATTTTCTAGTAAATCCGGCCTTTTTAAATACGTTTTCTTTAACGACTGATATTTTCTCCATTTGCGAATATTTTCATGATGCCCAGAAACTAAAACATCTGGCACCTTATTACCATCATATTCTAATGGTCTTGTATATTGAGGATATTCTAGCAATCCATCAGCAAATGAGTCATCTTCATGACTCTCTTGACGAATCGCTCCTTCAATTAATCTTACTACAGCATCACAAGTAACCATACTTCCTAGTTCGCCACCAGTTAAAACATAATCGCCTATAGATAACTCTAAATCCACATAATCTCGAATTCTTTCATCAAATCCTTCATAATGTCCACAAATAATAATAAGATGCTTTTCTAATGAAAGTTTTACAGCAACTTCATGTTTTAAGGTAATTCCTTGAGGTGACATTAAAATAATTAAAGAATTGTCTGTTGCAAGTGTTTTTAAGCAATCAATGATAGGTTGACACATTAGCACCATTCCTTGTCCCCCACCATAAGGATAGTCATCTACATGTTTATGCTTATCTTTTGTGAATTCTCTAAAATTATGAATTTGAATATCAACAATTTCCTTGTCTATTGCTCTTTTAATAATTGAAGTATTTAAAAATCCATCAAACATTTCTGGAAACAGTGATAAAACATCAATCTTCATCATACATACCTTTAATTAAATGAACAAAAATTTGTTTATTTTCAATATCTTCATCCTCAATGAATGCATCTACATATGGAATGGCTATTTTCTTTTTTTCAGTTTGCACTGTTAAAACATCATGTGCACCATTGAAATAAACAGAAACAACTTTTCCAATTTCTTGATTGTCATTTATAATTTTACATCCAATTAAATCATCATAAAAATATTCATCATCATCTAATTCAATATCTGCTTTTAAACCATAAACATTAAAACCAACATATTTTTCTACTAAATTAATATCTTGCATTCCTTCAAAACTAATTAAATAATTTCCTTTATGAACTCTTACTGTTTTAATAATAAAAGGATCAACAAGATCATTCAAATATAATTTATGACCAACAACAAATCTTTGATCATTGAAATCACTAAAAGAACGAATTTTCAATTCTCCTTTAAGTGCATGAGTTCCAACAATTTTACCAATTTTTAACTTTTCCATGTAACCTCCAAAAAAAATAGATGTGTCTAACACATCTATTCATATGATTCGAATTTAATATCTAATTTTTTATTAGAAAGACGTCCTGCAACAGACATTAATTGACGAATAGAATTAGCCATAACACCTTTACGACCGATTAATTTTGCAATATCATTTTTTGCAGAATAAACATATAAAACAATTACATTTTCATCTAATGATGGCATTTGTCTTACTTCTAAATGTTCTTTATCCTCAACTAATTCAATCGCAATATCTTTTAGTGTTTTTACATAATCCATAATTATTTACCTTGTTTTGAATCAGCAAATTTTTTCATGATACCTTGTTTAGATAATAAGTTTCTAACAGTATCAGAAGGTTGAGCACCAGTATTTAACCATTTTAAGATTTCTTCTTCTTTTAAGTTAACTTGAGCTGGATTAGTACATGGATTATATGTACCTAATACTTCAATAAATCTACCATCTCTTGGTGATCTTGAATCAGCTGCTACGATTCTATAGAAAGGTCTTTTTTTAGCACCCATTCTTGTCATTCTTAATTTTACTGCCATTTATATTTCCTCCTTGATTTCTTATTGCTTGTATAATTTATCATAGATAGAAACAGGTGTCAAGCATTTTTACTTGACACCCTTCATTATTTTTTCTTTTTCTTTTTATGACGTACTTTTTTACGGTTTGGACCACCTACAAAGTGACCTCCACCCATTTTTGGAAGACCAGTTGCCATATCCATATTTGACATTTGTTTCATCATTTGTTTAGATTGTTCAAATTGTTTTAATAATCTATTGATTGCCGCAAGATCCTTCCCACATCCTTTAGCAATACGTTGTTTTCTAGATAATGTAATAATACTTGGATCTCGACGTTCTTCTAAAGTCATAGAATAGATAATAGACTCTGTTTCCTTCATTCTCTTATCTGTCGTTTCATCATTTAAATTAGGCATAGATGGCATACCAGGAATCATTTTTAAAATTCCTGAAAGTGGACCTAATTTCTTTAATTGATGCATTTGATCAAGCATATCATCTAAACCAAAACGTCCAGATTGCATTTTTTTCATAGCTTTCATTGTTTCTTTTTCATCATAAACATCTTGCACTTTTTCAACTAAAGAAACAACATCACCCATTCCTAAAATACGATCTGCCATACGGTCAGGGTAGAATAAATCAATAGCATCTAATTTTTCACCAATTCCAATAAACTTAATTGGAACATGTGTAATATGTCTAATAGAAAGTGCTCCCCCACCACGAGAATCACCATCTAATTTTGTAAGTACAGCCCCTGTAATACTTAATTTTTCATTAAATGAAGCTGCTACATTAACAATATCTTGACCTGTCAATGAATCTACAACAAGTAAAATTTCATCAGGTTTAGCAATTTCCTTAACATTTGCTAGTTCTTGCATCAATGGTTCATCAATGTGTAAACGACCAGCCGTATCAATAATGATAACATCATTATTATTTAAAGCTGCATAATTCATTGCACCTTTAACAATATTTTCAGCACTTTCAGATGTTCCTTTTTCATAAACTGGTACATCTAATTGATTACCTAAAGTAACCAATTGATCAACAGCTGCAGGACGATAAATATCTCCAGCTACTAATAATGGTTTTTTAGCATATTTTGTCTTAATTAATTTAGCAATTTTACCAGCTGTAGTTGTTTTCCCAGAACCTTGTAAACCTACCATCATAATAACTGTTGGTTTTTTACTAAAATCAACTTCTGATACTTCATCACCTAATAAATGAACTAACTCATCATGTACAATTTTAACTAAAACTTGTCCCGGTTTTAACGAACCAACGACATCTGCACCAATTGCCTTTTCTTTTGTTGATGCAATAAACTCTTTTACAACTTGATAGTTGACATCTGCTTCAAGTAATGCAAGTCTAATTTCTGTCAACATCTCTTCCATGTTGCTTTCAGTCAACTGACCTTGTCCGGATACTTTTTTTAAAGTTGACTGCAATCTTTCAGATAACGAATCAAACGCCATATATACCTCCTATAAATCTCTTAACATTTGTAAATGTTCATCAATATTTTTATGTTCTTCTTTTATATCTTTTTCTAAATCATCAATAATTTCAAGTCTTTTTTGATGTTTTTCTAATAAATTCAATTTTTCTTCATAATTTTCTAAATGTAAGCATGCTTTTTTTAAATTATCAAAAACAGCATTTTTAGAAACATTTTTTATTAAAGAAATTTCTGACAAAGATAAATCTTCATGATAATACAAATCTAAATATTCTCTTTGTTTTTCTGTTAACAAATCTTCATATATATCCATTAAAAGATTTACTCTTTGCTTTTTTTCTAAACTATTTTCCATTATGCTTCCTCAACCAAACCTTTACACAAACCATATATATATTGTTCCAAATCAAATTCTTGTAAATCATCAACTTGTTCACCTAACCCAATAAATTTTACTGGTATATTTAATTGATCTTTAATAGATAAAACAATCCCACCTTTTGCTGTTCCATCCATTTTAGTAAGAACAATTCCTGTAATATCAGTGATTTTAGAAAATTCAATAGCTTGTGAAACTCCATTTTGCCCAGTTGTTGCATCTACAACAAGTAGTGTTTCATGTGGACCTTCAGGAACAACACGTTTGATAATACGATTCATTTTTTCCAATTCGTTCATTAAATTGACTTTATTTTGTAAACGACCAGCTGTATCACAAATCAAAACATCCGCCCCTGTTTCTTTAGCTTTATTTAAAGCATCAAAAACAACAGCTGAAGGATCTCCTCCTTCTTTTCCTTTAACAATATCTACACCAACTCTTTCTGCCCATACTGCTAATTGATCAATTGCTCCTGCTCTAAATGTATCTCCAGCAGCAACAACAACTTTTTTACCTTCATCATGAACAATGCGATGTGCAAGTTTTCCAATTGTTGTTGTCTTTCCAGCACCATTGACTCCTACCATTAAAATTACTGTTAGACCTTCTGGTGCATAATTGATTTTTGTAGACATAACACTTTCATTAGCATAAATAACAAACATTTTATCTACAATAATATCATTAATTTCTCTTGGATCAGTTATATTTCTAAGTCTTACTTCTGTTTTAATTTCTGAAACAATTTTCATAACCATTGAAACACCAACATCAGCCATGATTAAAATATTTTCTAATTCCTCAAAATATTCATCATTGATTTCTCTAAAACGTGCAGCTAGTTCATTAATACGATCCGAGAATGTCTCTGATGATTTATCTAAACCTACAACATATTTTTCATTTTGTTTAGTTGATTTCCCAACTAGTTTTTCTTTTATTTGTGTAAAAAATCCCATCTAAATACCTCCTTTACGATGATCATTAGAAAGATCAATTGCATCTTCAAGTTTAACACTCACAAGTTTTGTAACACCTTTTTGTTGCATAGTTGCCCCATATAACAAATCACATTCTTCCATTGTTCCTTCTCGATGAGTCACCACAATAAATTGTGTTTGCTTAGAAAATTCTCTTAAAAATTTAGCAAATCTTTCTACATTAGCCATATCTAATGCAGCTTCTACTTCATCTAAAATACACATTGGAACAGGTCTAACTTTTAAAATTGCAAACAAACATGAAATAGCAATTAATGCTTTTTCTCCTCCAGAAAATAAAGTAATATTTGACACAGCCTTTCCAGGCGGTTGTACATCAATATCAATTCCAGTTTCTAAAATGTTATCTGGATCAGTATATTTTATTTGTGCTCTTCCACCACCAAATAGTTCTCTAAAAACATTATTAAATTCTTTATTAATTTTCTCAAATGTTGTTGAAAACTTATCAATCATAATTTGATCCATTTCATCTATCGCCTGCACCATTTTATCCTGTGCTTGAATCAAATCAAGACGTTGATTATTCATATTTTCATAACGAGAAGAAACTTCTTTATATTCTTCTATTGCATCTATATTAACATGTCCAAGCGCAGTCATTTCATTTCTAAGTGTTGCAACCTCACTTCTTGAAAACTCAATATCTATTTCATCATGATAATTTTCACTAGCATACTCAAATGTCATAGAATATTCACTTGATAATCTACTTAAATAATTATAAAGTGTTCCTTCTTGTTTAGTAGATAAAATAGCTTTTTCATTAATTTGATTTTGAATATCTTTAAGCTCTTTCCTTAGTATTTTTAACGCCGTTTCTAATTGATCATTTTCATTGACATAAGTCATTCTCAATTCTCTTTTGGATTTAATTTGTTCAGTTAATTCATCACGATGCTTAATTGCTTCGTTTAATTGTAAAACTAATTGATTGTCAATTTTACCATTTTTAAATCCATCTATTTCAATACTTTGATGTGAAAGACTCTCATACTCTCCTTTAGCAACTACGAGTTCTTCTTTTTTACCTTGAACAACAACTTCTAACTTAGCATAAGACATTTGTTTTTGTAAAAGATCATGTGCTAATTCTTTTGCTTCATTTTCTAGTTTTAACAAGTCATTTTTTTCATGTGCAAGAGTTTTTTCTAATTGATTGAGTTTTCCCTTGACATTTTCTAATTCTCTTTTTTGAAGAATAGTTGATTGTTGACGATTGACAGTTCCCCCTGTAAGCGAACCCCCAACATTCACAATGTTTCCATCTAAAGTGACAACTTTATATCTTGCATATGTTGCTTTAGAAATTTCTGATGCATGATCTATATTATCTGCCAAAATAATATTTCCCAACTGATTTAAAATAATATTATCAATTTTTTTAGAGCTTGAAACAAAATCACTTAAAACTCCTAAATATCCATCTAATGTTGGACATAAGATTTCATGTTCTTCTCTTAAAGAACGTGGCTCCATATCAGCTAAAGGCAAGAAAGTTGCTCGTCCTGCTTTATTATCTTTTAAAAACTTAATAGCTAATCTTGCTTGCAAATTATCTTTTGTTACAATGAATTGCAAAGCACTTCCTAAAGCTACTGAAACCGCTAAATCGTATTGCGGATCATTTTCCAATAAATCACCAAAAATTCCAATAATATCTGGATTATCATGTGAAAGTTCCATCACCGCTTTAACACCACTTTGATAATTAGATTTATTTTCAACTAAATCTACAAGTATTTCCTGTCTATTTTTATTTTTAGTAATTTCTTGATTTAATTGATTGATATGTTGATGTTTATTTTCTATATCTAGAGAAAGTTTTTTTTGCTTTTGTGTCAAGTTTTCAAGCGTTTCTTCAGTTGATTTTAATCTTTCAACACGATCATTATATTCTTCAATCAAATCAGACAAAATAGCTTTCAAATTATCTAATTTTTCTTTAATATCATTACTATTTTCAGATTCTAAAGCATGTTTTCTTTTTTGATCAACTTCTATTTTACTTGTTTCTAGTCTTGAAACTTCTGACATAGCTTCAAGCAATTGACTTTGTAAAGCATTAATTTCATTATCTAAAGCAAACATTTTCTTCTTTATTTCATCATTAGCACTTTCTTTTAATAAAATTTCAGCATCAATTGATGAATGGTTTTCATTAAGATTTTTAAGTTGTAAAGATAATGCTTCTAACTGTGTATTTAACTCAGAAATTTCATGTACAAGCACATTAACTTCAATAGAAGTTAACTGTTCTTGTAATTTTAAAAACGTTTCTGCTTTTTCTTTTTGCTTTTTTAAAGGAATAATTTGTTTTTCTAATTCATAAACAATATCTTTTATTCTATTTAAATTATCCGTAGTTCTTTCTAATTTTCTAATAGCTTCTATTTTTCGCTTTTTATATTTTGAAACACCCGCTGCTTCTTCAAAAATCGCACGTCTTTCCTCTGGTCTACTATCAGCAAAATTAGAGATATTCCCTTGAGAAATAATAGAAAGTGAATCTCTTCCAAGTCCTGTATCAAGAAGTAAATCAGTAATATCTTTTAAACGACATTGTTGTCTATTTAAAAGATACTCTGCTTCATTTCCCTGTCTATAAAGACGTCTTGTGATTTCAACCTCATTATAATCATAATTAAGTGTACCATCGCTATTATCAAAGACAAGGGTTACTTCTGCTAGATTTTGTGCTTTTCGATCTTGAGACCCAGCAAAAATGACATCTGCCATATTGCTACCACGTAAAGATTTTACAGATTGTTCACCTAATACCCATCTTACGGCATCAGAAATATTAGATTTACCACAACCATTCGGTCCAACAATTCCTGTTATTCCAGGTTGAAATTCTATATTTACTTTATCTGCAAACGATTTGAATCCATGTAATTCTATTTTCTTTAAATACATAGATACTCCTTTCTAGTTTATTTGAAAATGATCTTACCATTTTCAAAAGAATCTATAATTGCAAGTGACTCAACCCTATAACCTAAATCCACTAACTTTTGATGTCCTTTTTGGAATCCTTTTTCAATAATAATTCCACATCCTACGATATGTGCTTTTGCTTGATTGCACATATCAATTAATCCTAACATAGCATTCCCATCAGCTAAAAAATCATCTACAAGAATTACATTTTCATTTTCATTCAAATATTTCTTTTTAACACAAGCAATGTATCTTGTTCCTTTTGTATATGAATAAACTTCACTCGTATATAATTCATCATTAACAGTTTTAGAAGTTCCCTTTTTAGCGAAAACGACTGGAATATCATTTAATTCATAACTAAGTGCAAGTCCAAGCGCAATTCCAGATGCTTCAATTGTTAAGATTTTATCAATTTTTTCACCAGCAAATCTTCTTTTGATTTCTTTAGCAATTGATCTATAAGTTTTTGGATCAATTTGATGATTAATGAAACTGTCCACCTTTAAAATATCTGGTTCAATAATTTCTCCATCACTTAAAATTTTTTCTTTTAATTCTAACATACTAATCCCCTTACCTTTTCAATCTTTCAATCAATTTTTGTTTTTCAATTGGCAATTTTACAATAAAATTCGTTCCCACATCAACCTGTGATAAAATATCAATCTTACCATGATGTAAATCAACAATAGATTTTACAATTGCTAGCCCAAGACCGTTACCTTCAACATTTCTAGCTTTATCTTCTCGATAAAATCTTTCAAAAATATGTGAAACAACTTCTTTCGACATGCCAATTCCTGTATCCTCAATAGACACTTCTATATCTTTGGAACTTTTTTTCATTGTTATTGTAATTAAACCACCTTCATTTGTATACTTTATAGCATTTGAAATAATGTTAGTCCAAACCTGTTCTAAACGTTGTTCATCCCCATCTATAAATATATCTTTTTTAGGTGTTTCAAAAACAATTTCTATATTTTTTTCTGTTGCTTGATTTTCTTGAGTAGAAATAACTCGATTCATTTGATTGACTAATGAGTAATTACTTATTTCTAATTCAATTTCTTCTCTATCAAGCAAGGTCAATTGTAACATATTTTTTGCTAAAGAAGATAATCTTTTACTATTATATAAAATAATATTAGCATATTTTACTCTTTGTTCTTTTGGTAAATTCTCTTCTTTTAAAATATTAGCAAAACCTTGAATAGATGTTAGTGGTGTTTGAAATTCATGGGAAATATCAGAAATAAATTTTTGTCTTGTTTCATCCTGCTTAGCAAGTTGCCTAGCCATTTGGTTAAAGCCTTGATTTAATTTAGAAATTTCATCTTGTCCCACATTATCAACACGTACATTATAATTACCATTACTAAGCTCCTTAATAGCAGTTGTAAGACGTGTTAATGGTTTAACAATAATATCTGCAATTACTAAAAAAACAATGCTACCTGTTAAAAAAACACATCCTAAAATCAAGATTGCCGAATTAGCAATGGCACTTTTTTGACCACTTGTATCCTTTTGTACATAGATATAGTACTCTTGACCATTGATCATATTTTTTGTCCCATATGCTAATACTTCATTATGATGTTTAAATGTTAACTCTTTATTTGTACTTTCAAACATTTCCACCATTTGTTCAGGGGTTGGGTTATATTTCTTATTTCCATAAGCAATATAACCATCATTAATAGAATAACATGTAATGGCCATTTCACTACTTCTTGCATATAAATCAATAATATCGTCTCTATTTTCAATATTAATATTTGAAATCACTTTAGAAACATAATCATTTGTTGTAATTAAATCCTCTTCTACCGTAGATTCAATTTGTTGATCATTTAATCTTAGCGATACAAATCCAGCCACTGAAAAAGAAGCTACAATTGTAATGAAAAAGCCAAAAATTAATTTCGAATAAATTGACTTCATTTACTCTACCTCAACTTTATATCCAAGTCCTCTTACAGTAACAACATTAAAACCTGGTAAATGTCCAATATTTTCCCTAATTCTTTTAATATGTACATCTACTGTACGATCAAACCCGTCATAATCCATTCCCCAAATTTTTTCAATAAGTTGTTCTCTAGAAAATATTTGATTTGGATGTTTAGCAAGCTCAAATAACAATTCAAACTGTTTTAGTGGTAGATGTATTGTTTCATCGTGATAACGAATTTCATACTTATCACCATCCAATTCAACCTCATTTAAACGTACAATATGAGAAGCATTAATATCATATCTTTTCATAATCGCTTTAACTCTCGCCATTAATTCATTTGGATCAAACGGTTTAACAACATAATCATCTACTCCCGAAGAAAATCCACGTAATTTATCCTTACTTTCTCCTTTAGCAGTAAGCATAATACAAGGAACATCTTTAAACTCCTTCATGTTTTCTACAAGTTCAAAGCCATCCATTTTAGGCATCATAACATCGATAATTCCTAAATCGATATATTCATTTTCAAAAATTGCCAAAGCTTCTTGCCCATCAGCAGCTTCTATCACTTCATATCCTTCTTTGTTCAAATAAAATTTAAGTAATTCTCTAATATCTTGTTCATCATCAACAACTAAAACCTTTGGTTTCATCTTATACACCTCAATTCAATTAGAAATTATATCATAAAACATAAAAATAATACAATCTTACAAATCTTTACTTTATAAGAACTTTATTAATAAGGATATACAAAAAAAATATTTATTGTATAATATATCAAGATTAAAGGAGATGTAAAAATGATATTAGAAAAAATAGACCAAGATTTATTAGATTTAGCTAAACAATCAGAAAATGAGTTAAAAGATATTTATGCTAAAGTAGATGAACAATGCCTTATTAATTCAAATAAAGTTTTATCTGCTTTTATAGAAAATCAAGTTTCTTATAGTGATTTTAGTGATATCAATGGATATGGTAACTACGATGAAGGAAGAGATAAATTAGAAAGAATTTTTGCTTCAATATTAGGCTGTGAAGATGCTTTAGTAAGACCACAAATCATGTCAGGAACAAATGCTTTATATTTGACACTTTCTGCTTTATTAAAACATGGTGATACGATGATTTCAATTAGTGGTGAACCCTATGATTCATTACAAAAAATGATTGGTATCAGTGGTGATTCTAATCAATCATTAAAGGCTTATGGTGTAAATTATGAACAAATTGATCTAATTGATAATGATTTTGATGATGAAAGCATTATTCAAAGACTTAAACAAAAAAATGTAAAACTTGTTGAAATTCAACGTTCTAGAGGATATAGCCAACGTCTATCACTTACAATCGATAAAATAGAATCTATTATTCGTAAAATCAGAGAAGTCAATCAAGAAGTTATTATTATGGTTGATAACTGTTATGGTGAACTTGTAGAAACAAAAGAACCAGGAGATGTTGGTGCAGATATTGTTGTAGGTTCATTAATGAAAAACTTGGGTGGTGGTATTGCACCAACAGGTGGTTATGTTGCAGGTAAAAAAGACTTAATTTATGAAGTAGCTCAAAGACTTACTGCTCCTGGAATAGGCAAAGACTTAGGTGCTAATTTTAATCTTAACAATGCATTCTTTAAAGGTGTATTTATGGCGCCTAACGCTGTTAAAAATGCATTAAAAACTGCAATTTTCACTTCATACATGTTAGAAAAATTAGGTTACGAACATGTATCTCCACGTTATGATGAAATAAGAACAGATCTTATTCAAACATTAGATTTACATAGTGAAGAAAAATTAGTGAACTTTACTCAAGGTATTCAATCATCGAGTCCAATCGATTCTTTTGTACGTGTACTGCCTGCCCCAATGCCAGGTTATCCTTTTGATGAAGTTATGGCTAGTGGAAGTTTTACCCAAGGAAGTACAATTGAATTAAGTGCTGATGCTCCAGTTAAAGAACCTTATACATTATATATGCAAGGTGGCTTATCTATTGAATATGGAAAACTTTCTATCTTACTAGCATTGACTCAAATGAAAAATAAATAAAAACATCCCAATTGTGGCTCTATACTAAAACTGGAGGGGAAATATATCCTGCTCCAGTTTTCTTA
>NZ_JBKYAR010000048.1:0-11587 GCF_047023275.1 Faecalibacillus sp.
CATCTACATCCACATTTAAAATTTCACTTAACTTTAAAGCTGTTGTTGCTTGATCTTTAATTTGACTCGGTACCACAACTAAAGAAGCAGTTGTAAGATCTGTTGCAAGTACATTTCCACTATGATCATAGATTTTTCCTCTATTAGCCTGTACTGGAAAAGATCTTTGCCAAGACTCTAATGCTTTATCATAAATATTTTTACGATCAATGATTTGAATATACCCTACTTTAAAAACAAGAGCTAAAACAATAAGATAAATACAAATTTTAATGATCTTAATTTTATTGATAGATTGTTGAAACAACATAAATCTCACCACTACAAATTATGAAAAAAAAGAGGAATCATTCCAATGTCATTAAGTTAATATGACATAAATTCAATCAGAAGAAATATCAATCAGATAGATTCTTCTGATTTTTATTTTGTTGTAGCTAAAAAAGTGTCATTTTCATGACTTTTTAAAAATATTCTCGTTTTTATTGCATTATTGTTATATAATCTTTTCGACTAGTCAAATCTGTAGTTAAAATGGACAAATGTTTTTGATTTGACATTTCGCTCGTGGGATCTACCGGGTCGGATTGGCAGGATCTCTTTAACTATCAGATTCTCTAAAGATGGATTCTTTCCATCTTTTTTGTTTAGAAATTTTCTTATCAAATGGCATACTCTTGTAAAGTTTACCTGATATGTATATTTTCTTTTTTTCTTTGGTATCTTTATTTTTTGAACAATTCTTTGTGTTAAATTGTAAAGTGTAAGTCGAGCATAGATTTCTTGCTGGACAAGTTTTCTTTTCTTTGAATGAAGTGCGTTCAATCCAATGGCATACTTCACCTGTCTGAAAGATGTTTCAATCCCCCAACGTTTATTGTAGAGTTCTTTGATATCATCTATAGGAAATTCATCTCTGTCCAGATTAGTAATGATGCATTCATATGTATTTTCAGTGATTTTAAATCTTGCAATTCTGCAATTGAATTCATACCATGGATTATCCTTGGACATATAATCAAATCTCATATTTTTAGGACACCATTTGTAGTAATGAGGACATGCCATTACCATCTTTGTATTTTTTAATGTAAGGACCCTGCTTACATCTAAGTCAAATTCTTCATCAGGAAATGGTCCTAATGATCTGACCATACTTGTTTTTGAATGAATATCTTTTACCCTGATCAGATATTTATTATTGGACTTTACAACATGTTCAAAACCATTATAGGATTCATAACCTCTGTCGGCGATAAAGATAGCTTTATTACCTCGATAACGATCAACGATTTGACAGAAGGCATCGTTTTCATCCATTTTAACCTGACCTTGTATGATAAGGTCATCATAAGTGCATTCCAACAAATCATAGGAAGCATTTAAATGAAAAGCACTATATGATTTGCCATATTTATTACAGTTTCTAACAGTTGTTTCACCGTCTTGAAAAGTATTATCGATAGGAAGTTCACTTCCATCGACAGCTAAAAGGCGATAACCTTTAAAGAGCTTTTCATCATATGTTTCAGTATTGAAGGTATTGAAGATATGAAGAAAAGCTTCCATTTTAATTTTGCTTCGAGATTGTACAAAGGCAGAAGAAGTAGGAGTAGTCAAAGAGTAATCAAAAAATTTATAGAGTTCATCTTTTAAAGAACCATTTTCCATACAAAGGATAGAAGAGATGGTTGTTTTGAAATCAAGTTTACGAGAACGAATAAAATCAGTATCAGGGTTTTCACAAAAAAGAGAACGTGAATTATTCATATCATCAATGATGTGATATAAAATATTTTTTAAATGTTTATAGTTGTCCATAATAAGTACCTCCGACGATATCTATAAACAATAGGCCTATTATCAATAAAAGAAATTGATAATAGGCCGCATACATTTATTGTGTTGTCAATATCAAAAATAAAAAAGAGGTCTACCTTTTTATGTAAACCTCCTATAGTCATCAAGTCTTAACTTAATGACATTGGGAATCATTCCTCTTTTAAGATATTGCTACAGTTAAACTATCACCACTATGAATAATCGTATTTTCACCTATACTTTGTGCAGTTACATGACCATTTGTACCATCAAGTGTTAATTGAATACCAGCAAGTGATGCATAAGTTTGTACTTCTTTTTTAGACCATCCAACTAAATTAGGAAGTGTTATATCTTTGCCCTCTGTTTTAATAAAAATCTTATCTCCACTAGTAACTTTACTTTTAGCAAGTGGATATTGTTCAATCACAGAACTTCCATTACCAATAACTTGAACATTAAATGATTTTGATTCTAATTTAGATTTTACATAATTAACAGATTGATTTGTATATGAGTCCAATGTATAACTTTGATCAAGGGCATTTGTATTTTTTACATTATATCTATTAACAATTTGAATTGCTTCATTCATTGTTTGTTTAACAATATTTGGCATATATTGTGCATAAGAATCCCCTGATTTAAAAGTTAAAAACATGACAACTTGCGGATCATCATATGGGGCAATTCCGACAAAAGAATGCATATATAAAGATGTACTATAACCACCATTTTCAACAACTTGTCCAGTACCAGTTTTACCAATCATACGAACACCATTATCTAAACGATAAGTTTTACCTGTTCCTTGTTCATCTTCTATGACACCTAACATTAAATCTTTTACTTGATTGATTGTATTTGTTGAAAAGATTTGTTTTGAATACTTTGGAGTAGCTTGATAAACAACTTTATTTGTTTGAGGATCTACAATTTTATCTACAACATGAGGTTGAACTGTTTTTCCATCATTTCCAAAAACACTATATGCTTTTAACAATTGATAAGGTGTTACTGTCGATCCTTGTCCAAAGCCTGTTGTTAAATATTCTAGTCTTCCAGCATTTTTTCTTGTATAAGCATTAATTGATGCAGAACATGTAAGTCCATCCATTGTATCACTTTGGAAAAAGCCTAAATCATTCAATTTTTCCGTTAAAACATCTTTTGTTACATAGCCCTTATCTAACAAATTACAAATAGCCACATTACTTGAATGATATAAACCTTGATCATATGTAATCGTTCCCCAACCTTGACCACCATTATGATCTTTAATAGTTGTTACAAGTTTATTTCCATAATAAACATTATAACTTCCTGAATTATAATAAGCATTATGATCATACTTACCTTCTTCAATTGAATCAGCATAAATAAATGGTTTAAAGACTGAACCACATTCAATTGTTCCTTCTAAAAAATAATTATTAAACGTTGAAATATTTCTTTCATTAGGATTAAACGATGGATACGTTGACATCGCTAAAATTTTACCTGTTTTTATTTCCATCACGCCAGCAGTAACAACTTCTGCACCACTTTCACTATAAGCTTTAGACATCATATAATCTAAATTTCTTTGTAGATTACTATCAATCGTTAAATAAATATCATTACCATCTGTTGGATCTTTTTCTCTTAAAGTACCATCTACTAAAGCATAACCATTAGCATCTGTTTGATAAACCTTATAACCATTTTTACCTTTTAATTGCTTATCATAAGATAACTCTAAGCCCATTTCTCCAACCATTTTTTTAACACTTTGATCATTATAACTCTTAGCATACCCTACAACATAACTACAAAAATCCCCTAAAGGATAATATCTAGAATTAGACTCCACAAATTCAATTCCTGTTAGTTTACAGTCTTCTATTTGTTTTTTCGTAGCTGCTGAAAGATTATTTCCTTTTGTTCCTAGTTCTATTTGATAACGTCCTTCATCTTTAGCCTTTTGTAATTTTTGAGTCAATTCATTAACATCCATTCCTAAAATAGGTCCAATTTGACTCGCTGTTTTATTAATATCTTTAACATATGCAGCTTTTTTACCATAACCCGTTCTTTGAGATGAAAGCACTAAAACAATTTTATACTTTTTGACATTTACAGCAACTTTTTCATGATCACTTGTGTAAATTTGCCCTCTTTGAGCATATTCAACAACTTCTTTTTTACTTCTATTTTTTGCAAAAGAGGCAATGTTTTCTCCACTGATCAAGTGTTTACCCGTTGCCCCTAAATATAAAATATTAACAACCAAAGAAAAAATAATCACTGCAAAAATAATGCCCGTTACTTTTGCACTTGTATATTTCTTCATTATTGTTGAGCTCCTGTTGTAGATGCTGTTGCATCATTTTGATAAGTATATCCTTTAGAAGTTGCTACTTCAGCAACACGATTAAATGAAACTAATTCTTGTTTTTGCATTTGTAAGCTATCTACATCTGATTCGAGTGTATCAATTTCACTTTGTAATTTTTGAATAGTTCTATTATATGAAGATTCAACTGATTTAACCATAATAATTCCAAAAACAAAAACAACAATTGTTACAATTAAAAACACTTGTGCAAAAGATTCAAATCCTGTCTTTCTTTTTTTCATAAAATAACCCTCTCTATAACTCTTAATTTTGCTGAATGTGCACGATGATTATGAGTAAGTTCATCATCTGATGCAATAATTGGTTTTCTATTAACCAATTTAAATTTAGGTTGCATTTCTAAAGGAATAACTGGTAATCCTTTGGGAACATCTTTTAATTTAGAAACTTCATTAAATGTATATTTACATATTTTATCTTCTAAACTATGGAAAGTAATAACCGATATTCTCCCATTTAAATTCAAAAGATCTAAAGCATCTTTTAAAGCAATATCAAAAACATTTAATTCATCATTAACCGCTATTCTAAGTGCTTGAAAAGTACGTTTTGCTGGATGACCACCTTTTCTTCTTGCATAAGCAGGAATTGCTTCTTTAATAATATCTACAAGTTGAAAAGTTGTATCAATAGAATGACTTTCTCTTTCCTTTTCAATTCTTCTAGCGATTTGTTTAGCAAATTTTTCATCTGCATATTTATATAATATTTCTACAAGTTGTTCATAACTATAATGGTTAACAATATAATGTGCATCCAAAGATGCCTCTTGATTCATTCTCATATCTAATCTTGCATCATAGTTATAACTAAAACCACGAGCCCCATCATCGAATTGAGGTGATGAAACTCCTAAATCAAATAAAATTCCATCTACATGTTCTACACCACGAAGATGGAGTTCATTTTTTAAATTCTTAAAATTGGATTGGATAATCGTAAATTGATTCCCTATTTTTTCTAATCTTTCTCTTGCAGCTTCAATTGCATGAATATCTTGATCAAAACAGTACAAATGGCCTGTTGTTAACTGTTTTAAAATTAAACTTGAATGACCAGCTCCTCCAAGTGTACAGTCTACATAGATACCATCTGGTTTGACATTCAATCCTTCAACTGCTTCATTTAATAAAACTGTAACATGGTTGAACATTCAAAAGCCTCCTATAAACTAAAATCATCTAAAGATTCTAAAATATCATCATAACTTTCTTGATTGTCATTATAGTATTCGTTCCATCTTTCTAGTGACCATATTTCACCATGATTTCCCGCTCCAATAACAACACATTCTTTTTCTAAATGTGCTAAAGTACGTAAATTTGTAGGAATATTAATTCTTCCTAATTTATCAAATTCACATTCACATGCACTTGAAATGGTAAAACGAATAGCTTTACGAACATCTTTTTTATTAGAAGGTAATGAAAGTAGTTTTTTACAAAATGGATCCCATTCTTCTTTTGTATAAAAAGCAAGGCAACCATCAAGTCCACGAGTAACATAAATAGACCCTTGACATTGATTTCTAATCTTAGATGGAATCGTCAAACGTCCCTTTGCATCAATCGTATGCTTATATTCACCCATGAACACACTTATCACCCACTTTGTTCCACTTTTATGCTATTTATTCCACTTCGTACCACTATTATATACTTTTTAATATACTTGTTCAATAAATAGCTGTGAATAAAATTGTATAGTTCACAATTTTTTGTGAATAAAAAAGTATAAAAAAAATCACCCTTCTGGGTGACCTTTTTCTTATTTTACTTTTACACCTTTGTAAGTTCCACAATGTTTACAAACTCTATGAGACATTTTGTATTCTCCACATTCTGGACATACAACTAAAGTTGGTGCAGATAATTTATCATGTGTTCTTCTTTTATTTCTTCTTGTACTAGAAACTCTTCTAAATGGTACTGCCATCTTTATATCCTCCTATTGTTTAAAATAATCTTTCAATTTTGCTAACCTTGGATCAATGTATTCTTCATTCTTATCCTCTTGACCATCGAGTATCTTCCAACCCTTACCTGATTCCTTGATATTAGCATCATCTTTTACGACCCTCATAGGAACTTCTAACATGATGTTTGAAAATACGACTGGAGTAAAATCAACAACATCTTTTTTAGCTTCATGAACGTCTTCAAGCGGATCAGGCTTTTCAAATGAAAATACTTCCGTCGAATCGATATCAAATGGATAATCAACATCTTCCAACGTTAACGCACACGGAAGAATCATTGTTCCCTTAATATTTAAATCAACATATAATCGTTTATCTCTTGTATCTAGATTCCCGGTACCTGAGACGATGACGTCTTTAAGGCCGTTAATATGAGCATACTTTTCAAACATTTCACATGGAAAAGTTATCTCTTCTTCAAAATCAAATGTTCCTTTGTGTTTAATAATCCACTGCAAACTATACTTCATATTAATCACCTTTCCATAACCGCAAAATCTATTATATAGAAACTCACATCATAAGTCAATCTAAAAATGGCCTAAAACAACATTTTTCACTTTATAATGAAGTTCTTCTCCATTATAACAAAAACTTTAACTAAATCAACACTATTTTAAATCATTTTTTCAACATCATTTAAAACATCCTTGTTTTGCATGATTTTAATTAACTTATCAATCTTCCTTTGATCTAAAGATTGGTTCGTCACCTTTGCTACTGTTTGAATAAAATCTCTCATATCCCTTTCATTATTCAAATCTTTCTTTTGTAAATCATTAGCAAGTTTAAAAATATCTTCCTTTTTCACATTTGTTTTTTTAGAAACACGTTCTACAAGTAAATCCTTATCCTTCATACTATCACCACTATATACTATGTAAAAAAATAACAAATGTTAAAAAAAGAGACCTCTAGTCCAATGTCATTAAGTTAATATGACATAAATTCAATCAGAAGAAATATCAATCAGATAGATTCTTCTGATTTTTATTTTGTTGTAGCTAAAAAAGTGTCATTTTCATGACTTTTTAAAAATATTCTCGTTTTTATTGCATTATTGTTATATAATCTTTTCGACTAGTCAAATCTGTAGTTAAAATGGACAAATGTTTTTGATTTGACATTTCGCTCGTGGGATCTACCGGGTCGGATTGGCAGGATCTCTTTAACTATCAGATTCTCTAAAGATGGATTCTTTCCATCTTTTTTGTTTAGAAATTTTCTTATCAAATGGCATACTCTTGTAAAGTTTACCTGATATGTATATTTTCTTTTTTTCTTTGGTATCTTTATTTTTTGAACAATTCTTTGTGTTAAATTGTAAAGTGTAAGTCGAGCATAGATTTCTTGCTGGACAAGTTTTCTTTTCTTTGAATGAAGTGCGTTCAATCCAATGGCATACTTCACCTGTCTGAAAGATGTTTCAATCCCCCAACGTTTATTGTAGAGTTCTTTGATATCATCTATAGGAAATTCATCTCTGTCCAGATTAGTAATGATGCATTCATATGTATTTTCAGTGATTTTAAATCTTGCAATTCTGCAATTGAATTCATACCATGGATTATCCTTGGACATATAATCAAATCTCATATTTTTAGGACACCATTTGTAGTAATGAGGACATGCCATTACCATCTTTGTATTTTTTAATGTAAGGACCCTGCTTACATCTAAGTCAAATTCTTCATCAGGAAATGGTCCTAATGATCTGACCATACTTGTTTTTGAATGAATATCTTTTACCCTGATCAGATATTTATTATTGGACTTTACAACATGTTCAAAACCATTATAGGATTCATAACCTCTGTCGGCGATAAAGATAGCTTTATTACCTCGATAACGATCAACGATTTGACAGAAGGCATCGTTTTCATCCATTTTAACCTGACCTTGTATGATAAGGTCATCATAAGTGCATTCCAACAAATCATAGGAAGCATTTAAATGAAAAGCACTATATGATTTGCCATATTTATTACAGTTTCTAACAGTTGTTTCACCGTCTTGAAAAGTATTATCGATAGGAAGTTCACTTCCATCGACAGCTAAAAGGCGATAACCTTTAAAGAGCTTTTCATCATATGTTTCAGTATTGAAGGTATTGAAGATATGAAGAAAAGCTTCCATTTTAATTTTGCTTCGAGATTGTACAAAGGCAGAAGAAGTAGGAGTAGTCAAAGAGTAATCAAAAAATTTATAGAGTTCATCTTTTAAAGAACCATTTTCCATACAAAGGATAGAAGAGATGGTTGTTTTGAAATCAAGTTTACGAGAACGAATAAAATCAGTATCAGGGTTTTCACAAAAAAGAGAACGTGAATTATTCATATCATCAATGATGTGATATAAAATATTTTTTAAATGTTTATAGTTGTCCATAATAAGTACCTCCGACGATATCTATAAACAATAGGCCTATTATCAATAAAAGAAATTGATAATAGGCCGCATACATTTATTGTGTTGTCAATATCAAAAATAAAAAAGAGGTCTACCTTTTTATGTAAACCTCCTATAGTCATCAAGTCTTAACTTAATGACATTGCCTCTAGTCTCTTTTTCTACAAATAATATGAATTGGTGTTCCTTCAAACCCAAATGCTTCTCTTAATCTATTTTCTAAGTAACGTTTATAACTGAAATGTAAATATTGTGGATCATTTGAAAATAAAACAAATGTTGGTGGACAAACTGCCACTTGATTTGCATAGAAGATTTTTAATCTTCCACCATTAAATGTTGTTGTTGGATTCATTAATTGAGCATCCACTAAAACATCATTTAAAACACTTGTTTGTACACGTTTTCTAGAATTTTCATATGATTCTTGAATTAATGGGAAAATTTGATCTACTCTTTGTCCTGTTTTAGCTGATGTAAAAACAATACGTGCATAATCTAAATATTTAAATTGTTCATAGATTTCTTTTTGTTTCTTTTGCATTGTTTTTTCATCTTTATCAACAAGATCCCATTTATTATAAACAATGACAACGCCTTTGCCTGCTTCATGAGCATATCCAGCAACATGTTTATCTTGTTCTCTAATTCCTGTTTCACCATCAATTACAACAAGAATAACATCACTTTTTTCAATTGATGTTAAAGCTCTTAAAATCGAATATTTTTCAATATTTTCATAAACTTTACCTTTTTTTCTCATCCCTGCTGTATCTACAACACGATATTTTTGTCCATCTTTAACAAATGGTGTATCAATTGCATCACGTGTTGTTCCTTCGATATTAGAAACAATAACACGTTCTTCTCCTAAAATAGCATTTGTAAGAGATGATTTACCAACATTTGGTCTTCCAATAATTGAAAAACTGATTTCATCTTCATTAGTTTCTTCATCTTGTAAATCTAATTGATTAATAATTTGATCTAATAAATCTCCAATTCCAATCCCATGTGAACCAGAAACAGGAATAGGATCTCCAACACCTAATGCATAAAATTCATATATATAATCTCTAAATTGATTATCATCAATTTTATTAACAGCTAAAATAATTGGTTTTCTTGATTTTTGTAAAAGACGTGCTACATATTCATCTTCTTTAGTAATACCTTCTCGACCATTGACAACAAACACAATAACATCTGCTTCTTCAATAGCAATTTCTGCTTGCATTTTAATTTGTGTTGTAAAAGAAGCATTTTCTAATTCAATACCTCCTGTATCAATTACACTGAATTCTTTAGTAAGCCATGAAGCTTTTGCATAAATACGATCTCTTGTAACACCCGCAACATCTTCAACAATTGAAATTCTTTCTCCAACCATACGATTAAAAATCGTTGATTTTCCAACATTAGCACGACCAACAATCGCTACTACACCTACCATATTATTCCTCCTTTGCTTTATTAATTAAAGTTAATACTTGATCAACAACTTCTTCTAATGTCATATTTGAGGTATCAAGTTCAATAGCATCTTCCGCCTTTTTTAAAGGTGAAATATCTCGATGCATATCTTGATAGTCTCTTTGTTCAATTTCTTTTTTGATTGTTTCTAAATCAGCCTCTAAGCCTCTTTCTTTATTTTCTAAATAACGTCTCTTAGCACGTGTTTCTACACTTGCTATTTGATAAATTTTTAAATCTGCATGTGGTAAAACAACTGTTCCAATATCTCTTCCATCTAAAATAACATTTCCTGTTTCAGCCATTTTTCTTTGTTCATCAACCAAAAATGCTCTTACAGCTTGATATTTTGAAACACAGCTAGCTCCAAGTGAAACTTCATCTGTTCTAATTTGAAGACTGACATCTTCATCATTTAAAAAGACTTTATTATCAGATGTTAGACGTATTTGAATATTTGAAATTGCTTTTTCAACTGCTTGTTCATCATTCAAATCAATTTTATTTTTTATACAATAAAATGCAACAGAACGATACATTGCACCCGTATCAATATAAATGAAATTTTCTTTTTTAGCAACCATTTTTGCAATTGTACTTTTTCCAGCAGCACTAGGTCCATCAATTGCAATTGAAATTTTTTTCTTCATAAAATAAACCTCCTCCTAAAAAAACTAAGGAATACCTTAGTTAAAAAAACTTTGATATAAAATAATTCCCAGTAAAGCAACAAAAACAATCACTAAAATGACAATAATCACATTCATGATTTTAACAACTTTACTTTCTTTTTTATTTTCTATTACTTCATCTTTTTCATCTATAGAAACATTATTTTCTTCAAATATTTCTATTGGTTCTTCGATAGTTTCTACAAGTTCTTCTTGAACATCTTCTTGTTTTTCTTCTAATGCATTCGATTCTTGTTGTAAAAATTCTTCAGCTTTTTTAGCATCTTCTTCAGGTGACATAGCTGCTAATTTTTCCATAAAAGTCATTTTTTCTTTTGGCTTTTCTTCAACTTCATTACCTACAAACATTCCTTTAGCAAATTCTTCAGTAGCATAGCTTTCAACAGAATCTATTTTGATTGTATGCTTTTCAGGTTCTCTAATTTTATTTAAAATATCCATTCTTGTATTATATTCATCCTGTTTACCAACAGTTTCTTTAGCGCTTTTAAGTGCTTTATCAAGTTCAGCAGAACCTTCTTCTCTCATTTGTTCAAATGTCTTTGGTTCAGTCAAAGTATCTTCTAAATTTACTTCTTTTTCCTCATCATCTTTTTTCATAAATGATAAAAAATCATCATCGTCATCCTCTGTTTGAACCGTTTCAACATATTTTTCTTTAGAAATACCAACTTCTTCTTTAAGTCCATCTCTTAATTCTTGGTATTTTTTTACTCTTGAATACGTCATTTTCCCACCATCCCATGCTATTATAACATAATAATGATTATAAAAAAATAAAAGAAGCCTAAGCTTCTTGAATATATTTATTTTTAA
>NZ_JBKYAR010000049.1:0-10801 GCF_047023275.1 Faecalibacillus sp.
GATAATGAGTATTGTGTTTTAGCAACACAAATTGGTAATTGACTTAATCCTTGTTCTGTATATTTTTTAATTTTATTTTTTGCTTTCTTTGTAAATTCAACACCATCTCCACCATAGATTTCTTTAACAATTGTTTCAATCTTTGTTTCAATTGGTAAATCTAAATCATAAAGTGGATGATAATTAGCTTCTTTTGTTTCTAAAATATTTAATAATTTTTCAGCAAGTTCGATTCCACCATCGGCACCTTTTTCCCAGACTTTACTAATAGCTACTTCAACACCAAGCTTCTTGCAACATTCATTTAATAATTGAAGTTCCGCTTCTGTGTCTGTTGGAAAAGCATTAATTGCAACAACACAAGGTAAATCGAATTTTGCAATATTTTCAATATGTTTTTCTAGATTTCCTAAACCAGCTTTTAAAGCTTCCAAATTTTCATTTCCTAAATCTTTTTTAGCAACACCACCATGCATTTTTAAAGCACGAACAGTTGCAACAATAACAACTGCTTCAGGATTTAAATTTGCTTGACGACATTTAATATCTAGGAATTTTTCAGCTCCTAAATCAGCCCCAAATCCGGCTTCAGTAATTGCATAATCCCCTAACTTGATAGCAAGTTGGGTAGCCATAACTGAGTTGCATCCATGAGCAATATTTGCAAATGGACCCCCATGAACAAATACTGGTGTGTGATCTAAAGTTTGAACTAAATTTGGTTTAATCGCATCTTTTAATAAAAGTGTTACCGCTCCTGTTGCTTCAATATCATCAACAGTAACTGGTTTTCCATCATAAGTATAAGCGACAATCATTTTTGCAGCTCTTTGTTTTAAATCTTCTAAAGAAGTCGCTAAACAAAGAATTGCCATAACTTCACTAGCAACGGTAATATCAAATCCATCTTCACGAGGAACCCCGTTTACTTTACCACCAAGTCCACAAACAGTATGACGTAATGCACGATCGTTTAAATCAACCACACGTTTCCAAACGATTTGTCTTACATCGATATTAAGTGGATTCCCTTGATGAATGGAATTGTCAAGCATCGCTGCAATTAAGTTGTTTGCAGCAGTGATTGCATGAATATCTCCTGTAAAATGAAGATTGATATCTTCCATTGGAACAACTTGCGCATATCCTCCACCAGCAGCTCCACCTTTGATTCCAAAACATGGACCAAGTGATGGCTCACGCATTGCAACTACAGATTTCTTTCCTAATTTGTTAAGTGCTTGTGATAATCCAATCATTGTTGTGGTTTTCCCTTCACCTGCAGGTGTTGGATTAATTGCTGTTACTAAGATCAATTTCCCATCTTCGTTTTGATCTAGTTTTTTAATAGCTTCAAGAGAAATCTTTGCTTTATATTTTCCATATAATTCTAGATCATCCTCATCTAAACCAACTTTTTGAGCAATTTCAACAATCGGTTTCATCTTTGCACTTTGTGCAATTTCTACATCAGTTAACATTGTCGTTCATCCTTTCTTTTTTTCTTTTTGATTGATTCTATTAACCACTTTCATTATATTACAAGACAATATATGAAACTAGTTATTTTACCTGTCAACCAAAAAAAGAGCCCACTCATCCAGACTATTCTTAGCCCAGACGGTCGACTCTTTTACACGATTATACTCCCTGTGGTTTATTCCACTTCCGTCAGTCGTATAACTTAACTGCATAATATCAAAAAATATCTCTTTTAGCAACACCAAAATGCTTTTTATTTTATCTAAAAAATCAATTTTCCAACAATCTATCATTCTTTTTAATCATTTAATAATTTTTCAAAACCTTTTTTATTTAACAAAATATGTGAAATATATTTTCCATTTTTAAAAACTGCCCAATTATTAAAAATACATGGTATGTTTTTTGCTTTTTCCAAAGTATCAACTTTAATAAAATCAACTTGTATATTACAACCTTTTATGTATTCTTTAATTTCATTTATACAATTCAATGTAAAAGGACATTGTGGTGAATAATATAGTGTTATATGATTTGAATCAATCATCATTTGTTTAACATTTTTACAAAAAGAAGGTTTTTGATGATTAAAAGATAACGATAATAATTCATAATCTTCAATTTGATCAACAACTTCAAATCCATATTTTAAAAAGAATTTTTTATCTGCCAGATAAGATTTCTTCTTTTTAGAAGATATTACACAAACACCTTGTTTTCCTTTCTTTTTAGCATCATTAATAACATATTCCAATAATTGCTTACCATAACCATGACCTTTAAATTTTCCCGAAACCCATAAACAATAAATATATAGAAAACCATTACCTTCGATAGGAACCCATGCTTTTTCTAGAGGTGCATATTCAACAAATACTTTTCCTTGAACATTAAGTTTTCTAAAAACATGACCTTCTGTTATTCTCTTTTTTAACCATTCCTTTTTATTAAAAACACCTTCTGAATGTTTTTTATCACTTATAGCGCAACAAATATGTTCTTGATCAATATTATCTAAAGTGATATTTATGTATTCTTCCATCTATTTTCCCTCCATATTTTTCACACCATTGATTAAAACATTTATTGAAAAATCAAAACTTTTTTGAGTAGAAAGAGGATGTCCAAAAGCTTGGTGATTTACAAGTAGTACATAGCCTTCTAAAAAACCTCTAAGTGTTCTAATAAAATGGTTTATCGTTTCATCACTTAAATTTTACTTCCTAAGTATTTTAAAAAGTATATCAAAAGTATTATGTGTTACTTGATTTCCCTCTTCTGACATATATTTATTGTACCAAAGCATTGCTTCGAAGATTCCTTTATTTTCTGTTGTATAATCATAAAAAGCATATGCCATACATTTTATAGCTTCATAGCCACTTTCCCCAACAATAGAAAGAAGCATTTTTTCTTCTAATTGTTTCCAACCATAGAGACTAATTTTATTTTTTAAATCTTCTAAATTAGAAATATGATTATATAAAGACGGAGATTTTATTTTTAATTTTTTAGCCACTTTTTTTTAATATAAATTGGCAAACCCTTCTTGATTGATAATTTCCATAGCTACTTCTATAATCCTTGTTTCAGTCATAGTATCCTCTTCAACTAACTATATTAGTATTATAACTAATTGAATTAGTTAAAGCCATTTTTAAACAAAAAGATACTATTTTTATAAATAACGTATCAATATTTGTTTACATTCTAACAATTTTTCTAACCGTGTTAGCCGTTCTAATTGTTAGCTTTTTACTAACATTTGTATTTGCTGTTTGAGGCCACCAGTTTGTTTTTTGATAATCTTTTCGACTAAATGACCAAAAAATAACATCTTTATAATTTTGAATTTTTTCTAATCCTTCTTTAGCTTCACCAATTTCTTCAAAAACTTCTTTAAAAGTGACTGGAGGAATCATAAATATTAAATTATCATAAATCATTTTATCATCACTACCTCACCAAATTGGTGCATGTTCTAAAATATCTTTTAGCTTTTCTTGTTCTAAAACAAAAACAGGTATTTTAAAATCATAGTTTTTCTTTAACATCTCTTCAATTTGTTTTGTGATCTTTTCAATATTTTCTCGACTTGAAAAAATAACATTTCCACTATTTAAATAAGTTTTAACATCTTCAAACTTCAAACTTTCAAATTCTTTTTTTAATTCAGCCATCACTACTTTATTTTTACCACTGATATTAATTCCTCTAAGCAAAGCCATATATCTTTTCATATAACCACTCCTTATCTAACTCTATTTTAACATATAAATAAAGACTACAAACGTAGCCTTTATCATTATAAACCAAAGATAATATTTTAAGAGTTTCTTCCAAGCCCTCATATAAAACAGCACCTTTTTGAGATAAACACTTAACTTTTTCATTACCAAAATCATCCATGGTCTTTCCCATCATCTTTGAAACAATTTCTTGAGTAACTTTTCAAAGAACGCTTGATATTTTCTTTAGAGCAATCAGAGTTATTTCATTAGTATCTATCGTTTTCTTCGTTTTAACCTATGGATTTGGTGGTAGTCAAGAAACAAGCATTTTATATAAAATAGGAATTTTAATTGAACCCGTAACAGAATTCTTTGGATTAAAATGGCAAGCCTTTCTAGCATTTTGTGCATCTGCCATTTCTAAAGAATCATTACTAGGTGTCTTAAATACATTTTATGGTTCTGGTGGAAATATTGTAAGTTCAACTTTCGGTGCAAAAACGGTAGGAAGTTCATTAGCAATTTCATCCATTTTAGCCACCCATTTTACTAAAGCTCAAGGCCTCGCTATCATTTATGCCATTAGTTTTAATATGCCTTGTGTAAGCGCCCTTGCTGCCACAGCAAGAGAAACACATTCAGTTAAATGGACCGCTAAAATAGGTATATTTTATACTATCTTTTCTTTAAAAATCGCTTGTATTATCTATCATATTGCATTGTTATTATTCTAATATTTTATTAAAAGATGTTTACTACATAATAAGACCTAATTATACAAAAGCATAATTAGGTCTTATTCATTATAAAATCTTATTTGATCTTCAATTGTTCAAAACGATAACGCGTTTTGCCAACACTTTTCTTTCCATATTCAATGGCTTCTTGTGGACAATAACAAATACAAGCCATACAATGCGTACAGTTCTTTCCCCAAACAGGTTTTCCATCAATAAGTTGAATATTATTCAACGGACATTTCTTAACACATTGATTGCAACCAATACATGTATTATTTACTTTAAAAGCATCCGCTTTAACAAAGAAATGATAAAAAAGAGGATTAACAGGTCCGCTCATAAAACAATCATAAAGATTATGACGTGGTTTCAAAAAAGCTTTTCCTTCTCTAATATATTTAATAGTTTCCTTTATATCTCTATCTGCTTTTTCTACGATTTCTTTTGCCTCTTCTAATTGTGGAGCATTAAACATCTCAATATAGTTTTCCGGCATAAGGATTTGTTTTGTTCCCATATAATTCAAGTGTTTTTCATTTGCAAGCATTACGTTATACTTTGAGGCATTTCCAATTTCACTACCACAATTCATAACAAACCAAATACGTTTTGCCCCAATGAATTCTGTTTTATAAAGCCAATTGGAAACAATTCTTGGAATACGCCAAGCATAAGTCGGAACCACAAGGATAACATTGTCTCCTGTTTCTATTGACGAATAATTATTTGTTTTAATTTTTTCATTTAAATCTATTATATTTTCGTGTAATTCATCCGCAATTCTTTGTGCTATATAGCGACTATTCCCTGTTCCTGAATAACAAAAAATTATTTACCTATCCCTCCTGCATAATGATTTTTGATTTAAAATATTTTTCTTGAAATTCAACTTGCTTTTTTATTTCTTCTTTTGTATATGACATATCTTGAGGAACAACAACCCATTTTTCTTCCACATCATCATATCTATGAATAATAGCAATTATTTTCCCAACAAACTCTTTTACAGGAACGTCAACACCTAAAATATAAGCATCTTGTTCCTCTCCATCTGTAGCCATGATTCCTTCAACAAAACCATAATTTATAGGATAATATGTTTCTTTATATTGAGGATGTTGGCTTCCAAGTGGTCGATCAACGATGACTTTAACGATATCTCCAATCATATTATTTTTCCCTCTTTTTTATATATGTGCAATCACTCTTAAACGACGATAATCTGCAATCCATTCATTTTCTTTCCAAAGTTTATCCTTTGTTAAAGCTTCTACTTCTTTAATGATTTTACTTTGGATATCTTTTGACATTTCTTCTAATTCAGAAGCAAAGAATTGTCTCATCCAATTTTCTAATCCTTTTTCATGATCTTTTAAGGGTGTTGGTCGATCATAATCATAAATTTTATCAATAATAAATCCTTTCTTTTTTAATAAATCCGCAAAATGTTTTGTTGTTGGAAAATTAAATTTTGGTTTGTATTCATATCCCAAATCGTGACAAACTTTTATAAAAGCATTTTCAATCGTTGCAACATTACCACTTGCTCCAAATTCACAAACCAATAGTCCTTTAGGTTTTAATACTTTATTAATATTATCTAATAAAGTTTCATGATCTTTTATCCAATGAAATACAGCATTTGAAAAAATAACATCAAATTGACTTTCAAATGGTAACGCTAATGCATCATATACTATAAACTCTATATTGGAATATTGTTCTTGAGCCTTTTTAATCATAGTTTCAGATTGATCCACCCCAATGACTGTTTTTGCTAAATTATTAAGTTGAACAGTAAGTGTTCCTGTTCCACACCCTAAATCTAAAATACTTTGTTTTTCATTTTGTGGAATATATTATAAAAGTCCCTTTCCATATTCTGCTACAAAATCATGTTTATTATCATACATTGTTGCATTCCATTCACTCATAAATTTACCTCTAACCTTTATTTATATTTGCTATATCTAAAATCGCAACAGTCTGCACCTTCAGCAATCGTTTTTGTTCTTACTAATTTCATATGCATTATATCTGCCAATACATAATCCATTTGACATAAATAAGTGGCAAGTTGAGGACATCCTTCATCTTGACAGAGTTTACATATACCACATTCATGATAATCATACCCTAAATCATATTCATCATTTCCTGGTAAAATATCAACGACCCAATCATTTTCATAAATGTGTTTATAACTTTCTTTTGACCATTGTAATCTTCCTGCCATTTTTTTAGGATCTAAATAGCTATTGGCATCTCCTATTACTTTATGAAATAATTTAGAGGCATAAAGTCCATCACGAAACATTTCATAGTTTTCTTCTGCAGATTTCCCTGTACTTCGATTCATTGCGATAAAATAGCTTCCCATAATATATGAACTTAATAATCTTGAATTTCCAATATCTTTTGCCCGTTGAATAATTTTATGATGTTCTTCACCTATTTTTCTTACTACATCTTTTGGAAAGTCTCTTCTTTTCAATTCAGCTTTTACCACATGATGATAAAAATGATAGATTATTTTTACATTAACTGATTCTTTCATCTTTTTTATTCCTTCCAATTCTTTATTCAATAGAACTTTTAATACAAATCCATTTTAGCATAAACTAAAAAAGAAAAACTAAGAAACCTTAATGTCCCTTATGTTTTTCCCTTTTCTTTTGTTGTTTCAAAGCAAACAAACGCATTTTATCTAATTCTTTTTGTTTTTTATTTTGTAATATGTGCTCTGATTTGCTTTTAGCATGTTGTAATTTTAATGCCTGTTGAGACTTTGTTCCAACTCCTTGTAATTGGACTTGTTTTCTAACATCACGTTGTCTTTTTTTATAACTTTTCTGTTTTTCAATTACAACATTTTCAACAGCTGGACTAAAGTTTAATTGATTATACTTTTTTAAAATAAAATCCCTTATTTCATAATCTTTAGGTTCTTTATAAAATGTTATTTTGGATACAGTTAATTTTCCATCTTCATTACATTCTATAATACCTACCCAAAAAGGATTTTCAAAAAATACAGTTAATCTACAACTTGTCTTGTCCATGATTACCCTCCTTTATATAAATAAACAAAGAATGGACAACCCGGAGGGGCAGGTTACTTACCTATTAAAATAGACGGCTGGGCTACCTACCAGCTCTAGTACAATTTGTACATTGCGTTTTTATCTTTGCAATCCTATTTTATCATATTTTAATTATTTCTCTACTACACAATAACAAACACCTTCGGGTGCTTTTATAGGATCATCTTTATAATAGACATTATAATTAGATATGTATTTTTCTGTCATTGTTTGATGATTTTCATGTTGAATAATTGTGAAATGACATTGATTGAGTATCTCTTTAAGTTCAGCAAAACTATATTTTGCTTTCATTGATTCATTCGCTTCTTCTGCCAACATTTCATTAACTTTTGTTTCTTTACTTTCTTGAATACTTGGATAATCAAAAACAAGACGACTTCCTTTTAAGAGATGTTTAGAAAATTGTTCTAACATCTTTTTAAATTCATCTTTTGTAAGATAATAACTTAATCCTAACATACTACTGATTGAAAGTTGAGTTTCTTGATAATCACTTTGTAATAAAGTATTAATCCAATTTTCTTGGCTTAAATCAATTGATAAGAATTGAATATTTTCAATATCAACATCCTTACATCTTTGTCTTTTATCTTCAATCACTTCTTTTTTATCAATCTCAAAAACATGCATTTGATTTTGATAATAATATGCAAACAAATCATAACCTGATGCAAAATCTAAATACTGTTGACATCCCTTTTCTTTCATTCCTTCAATTGCTTCTTTACAAAAAGCACTTCTTACTAAAACAGAAGGTGATAGTTGGTGATCTACAATCCACTTTAATGCTTCTTCCTTACTTCCTTTAAAAGTAGGATTAAAAAATGAAATGCCTTGTGACATATTTAACCCAATCATTTCATACTCTTTTTCTGTAATTAATTTTGTTGAAAGTGGATCATCAAAAATTTTAATATCCTTATTTTTTTGATGATACGCTCTTGCAAATAAACTTACTAATGCTGTCATATTTTGTTCCATAAAATTACCTCCATATATTTAATACAGGACTTTTACAGAAATGACCAGTCTTGAAAAAATGTCCATTTTGTGGTAATATAGAGGTAGAAAAAAGAAAGAAATGGGAAAATTTTTCTCATTTCTTTTTATTTAGAATTCTTAAAACCATTAAACCAAGCACGCTCATCAAATGATTTCTTTTTTGTTTTTATAATCTTTTTCTCTTTTGGAATGCCAATTGGCAAAAAGCATACCAATTCATAATCATCTGGCACATTTAATATATGTGCCATTTTTTTACCGATTTGATCTTCATCGGTAATATGCCCTTCATACCAACAGCTTTGATATCCTAAAGCAATGATTGCTAGTAACATATTTTCAATTGCTGCCGAATAATCCTGTATGGCAAAACATTTGTCACGATACGCATAAATACGTTGAGTGAGAACACAAATTGCAGCGGGTGCACTTTGTCCTATTGGCGGATCAATAACATTTAGTAATTGTTTTAAAATATAAGGATCATCAATCGCAATAAAACTTGTTGTTTGTTTGTTACATCCAGACGGAGCATCGATTCCTGCTTGCATTATTTTGATAAGATCCTCTCTTTTTACTGGAACTTCTTGATATTCTCCACGAAAACTATGTCTACTATGAATCAATTCTAGAAAAGTATCCATTTTTAATCTCCTAATAGCTATATTTTTTAATTTTTTCCATGACTCTACTTGCTTGTTCATCTTTTAAAATATAAGGTTGATAATCATTTCTTCCTCTTGATGAAGTTAAAGAACATGGAATAATTTGTACTTGATATCCTGTTTGTGTCGTTCCTTTAAAAGAATAAGAGAGTTGATAAATCATTGTATCCGTATCACTTGGATTACGATTACCTCCAAAACAGAAATTACCTAATGAATAAACAATAGGCTTTCCATTATACGTTTCTGTTCCTTGAACAACATGAGGATGCGAACCAATGACAGCATCCGCTCCAGCATCAATCGTAAACTTAGCCAGTGATCTTTGATCTTCATTAGCTTGATATTGTCTTTCAATACCCCAATGATAATAAACAAAAACAAGTTGGCATTGTTCCTCATTTTTTAAATGATTGATCGCATTTTGAATTTTTTGATGACCACTTTCATTATTCATAGATACTGAAAGTGAACGATAACCAAGGAATCCACACTTGATGCCCTTGACTTCTTTTATGTAGTAATCATCATAACCAAAATGACCAATAGAAGATTCATCTAAATATTTTTTTGTATCTTGAAGCCCTGCTTCATAATAATCTTCACTATGGTTATTTGCGAGGGTAACTGCCTCTACTGAGGAAGAAGTCAATATTTTTGTATATTCAGGAGCTCCACTAAAAGGGAATTCTTTTTCAAGATGATTACTTGCCGTTGTAAGAGGTCCTTCTAGATTAACAACTGTCAAATCATCTTTTTCAAAGACTTCTTTTACTTTTTTTAAAAAATATGTAGGATCATTTCCTTGTCTTTTATATTCTTGATTAAAAGATCCATCATAGGCTTGTCCAGCATAGTTACCTAGTGTGCAATCTCCTGCAAAGGAAATTGTAAAATTTACCTCAGGCTCTTCTTTCTTTTTCTCTTCTTTTTGAACTGTTTTTTCTTGTGTCTTTTTAGGTATTTCTTCTTTTGTGGATTGATTTATATTTTTAAAAAGAAAGATACCTAAAATAATTATTAAAACAAATAAAATCACAACACCTGCTACTTTTTTCTTATTTAATTTATGATTCATGAAATTCACCTCAACTTATTTTAACATATTCTAAAATATGTTAAAATGTTTCTATTGGAGGAATAAACATGATTGAAGAAATTATTGAAAATAAATTAGACTATGCCACTTTATTATGCGAAAGCGATCCTAATATTAACCTTGTTGAAAATTATTTAAGAGATGGTAGATTGTTTGCTTACTATGAAAAACAAATACCTGTCGCTTTTATTGCAGTAAAAGAAATCAATGATACAACCATCGAAATAAAAAACTTACTTACTTTAGAAAATTATCGAGGGCATGGTTATGGAAAAGCACTTATCCAACATATTGAAAAGCTTTATCAAAACAAATTAACTTTTTTACTTGGAACAGCCAATAGTTCTATGACCAATATGCTTATTTATACAAAGCTTGGCTATACATATGATCATAAAATTGAAAACTTTTTTATTGATTAAGCCTAACTCAAGATAAATGTTGGTAATGACACCTAATAATGTCAGTCAAACTT
>NZ_JBKYAR010000050.1:0-10101 GCF_047023275.1 Faecalibacillus sp.
GCGGCGAAGATAGTACGTTGTGCGAAAATAGCTCGTTGCCAGTTCTTTTTTTTTATTATAAATAAGGGGTGAGTTGATGAAAAATAGAAACAAAATATTATTGGTTTTATTTACAGTTCTTACTTTTTTTAATGCTTTATTATTGTTATCAAATATTTGGATTTATAATAATTTTGGAAGTGTTAAAATCCAAGAGATATTATTCACTTTATTATCTCCTACAAGTGGAACAGATACATCTGTAATATATTCATATATCATAAAAGTATTATTATTATCGATTTTTATATGCATTATTTTTATAGTCCTTATTTTTTATTTAAGAAAAAAAACGTCCATTAAGTTTTTTAAATATACAAAATACATAGGCTCATTCTTTATTGTGACATCTTTACTTTTGAGTCTCTTTTATACAAATAATAGATATGAAATTTTATCGTATTATACGCATCAGTCTCAAAAGACCACAATTTATAATAAAAAGAAAGTACATAAAAAGAAAAATACGGAATATATAGGGGATAGCACAATTATTTATCAAAATCCTCAAGATATTAAGATTTCTGGAGATAATACTCATAATCTTATTTACATCTACTTAGAATCATTTGAGAATTCTTTTTTAGATAAATCAAATGGTGGTATAAAAGATTATAATTGTTTCCCTGAATTAACAGAGTTAGCTAAACAAAATATTAATTTTTCAAACACTGATCAACTCGGTGGTGCATTACCGTTTACTGGTACAACATGGACAATTGCGTCAATGACATCTCAACTCACTGGATTACCATTAAAAGTTGAAGTTGCTAATGATATGGATAAACAAAATCAATTTATGCCAGGTGCTAAAACATTTGGTGATGTTTTAAATGAGAATGGATACGTACAGGAACTTATGATTGGCTCTCAAAAAGAATTTGCTGGAACAGATAAACTTTTTTTACAACATGGCTTTGATAAAATTTGTGATCTTAATTCTTTAAAAGAGAAATACACATTCAAAAGTAATGAACTTAATGAATGGGGATTAAATGATTATAAGTTATTTGAATTAGCTAAAGATGAAATTTCACAACTTGCGCAAACTGGTAAATTCAATTTTACCATGGCGACTATAGATTGTCATATGCCAAAAGGCTTTTTATGTAAATATTGTCCAAATACATATCAAACGCGTTATGAAAATATATATGCTTGCCAATCTCAATTGGTTAATCAGTTCATTGATTGGTGTAAAACACAATCGTGGTATGAAAATACAACAATTGTTCTTGTTGGAGATCATCCAACAATGGCACAACAATATACAAATGATATTCCTGCTTCTTATCAAAGAACTACATATAATTGTTTTATTAATTCTAAGGCAACCACGGATCATATAAAAAATAGACAATTCACACATATGGATATGTATCCTACAACCTTAGCAGCAATGGGATTTAATATAGAGGGGAATAAATTAGGTTTAGGTACAAATTTATTTTCTAAACTACCAACAATTATTGAAAAATATGGTCAAAACTATATTAATGAAGAAGTACAAAAAAGTAGTGAATACTTAGATAAAAATATCTATCAATTTAATTAAAAATGGATCTCATATTGAGATCCATTATTTTTATTCTTCAACTCTTCCTTTATCTACATACATATTTTGGAAATAGTTTTTATATTCACCAGAAATGATGTTTTCCCACCATTCTTTATTATTTAAATACCAATCAATTGTTTGAGGAATTCCTGTATCGAATGTATATTTTGGTTTCCATCCTAATTCAGTTTCTAATTTAGTAGGATCAATAGCATATCTCATATCATGACCTTTTCTATCAGAAACAAATTTAATTAATGATTCAGGTTTACCTAAAGCTTTTAAGATTGTTTTAACAACTTCTAAGTTAGTTCTTTCATTATGTCCACCAACATTATAAACTTCACCAACACGACCTTTTCTAATGATTAAGTCGATTGCTACACAGTGATCATAAACATGTAACCAGTCACGTACGTTTTCTCCAGTACCATAAACAGGTAATTCTTCATCATTTAATGCTCTAGAAATAATTAATGGAATTAATTTTTCTGGGAAATGATATGGCCCATAGTTATTTGAACATCTTGAAATAGTTACTGGTAATCCAAATGTTCTATGATAAGCTAATACAAATAAATCTGCAGAAGCCTTAGAAGAACTATATGGACTAGATGTGTGTAATGGAGTTTCTTCTGTAAAGAATAAATCAGGTCTATCTAATGGTAAATCACCATAAACTTCATCAGTAGAAACTTGATGATATCTTTTAATACCAAATTCATTACATGCATCTAATAAAGTAGTTGTTCCCATAACATTTGTTTTAACAAAGATTTCAGGATCTTCAATACTTCTATCTACATGTGATTCGGCAGCAAAGTTAACAACAACATCAAATTTTTCTTTTTTGAATAAATCAAAGATAAATTCTCTATCAGCAATATCACCTTTAACAAATTTATAATTTGGTTTACCTTCAACTGGTTTACAAGTTTCTAAGTTACCAGCATAAGTTAATTTATCTAAGTTAACAATCATATCTTCTGGATATTTATTAACCATATAATGTACAAAGTTTCCACCAATGAAACCTGCACCACCTGTTACTAAAATTTTCATTTATTTATCTCCTTCATATACAAATTGATTATTTGAATTTTCTAAAGTTGGTCCTGTTTGATCTTTTTCACTTAAAACAGGTTCAATACCATTTAATAATGATCCCCAATCAACATTAGCTGTTGGATCATCATAACGCATACCACCTTCAGATTCTTTATTATACACATTATCTACTTTATATCTAAATTCAACATCATCTGTTAAAGTTAAGAATCCATGGGCAAATCCTTGTGGAATAAAGAATTGGCGATGATTTTCAGCGCTTAATTCAACAGAAACCCATTCACCAAATGTTGGACTTCCTTTTCTAATATCTACTGCAACATCAATAACTTTTCCTTTAGTACAAGATACTAATTTAGATTGTGCATAAGGTGGGTTTTGCCAATGTAAACCACGTAAAGTTCCTTTTTGTGCACTAAAAGACATGTTGTCTTGTACAAAATCAACAGTAATACCTAATTTTTCATATTTAGGTTTTGAATAAGTTTCTGTAAAGTATCCACGGTGATCTCCAAAAACATCTGTTTCTACAATTAAAACACCTGGAATTTTTGTTTCAATAACTTTCATCTTTTTTACTTCCTTTTTATTGATCTATAAATTTTCCATCCATTACATCTTTTAAATACTTACCATATTGATTCTTTTTATAAAGTTCATAAGCAGTATTTAATTCATCTTTAGAAATCCATCCATTGTTATAAGCGATTTCTTCAAGACATGCAATTTTTCTGTTTTGATGAGTTTCTACAGTTTTTACAAAGTTAGTTGCATCTACTAAACTTTCATGAGTTCCAGTATCTAACCATGTAAATCCTTGACCTAATAATTCAACATCTAAATTACCTTTTTCAAGATAAATTTTATTTAAATCAGTAATTTCTAATTCACCACGAGCAGATGGTTTAATTTGTTTAGCATATTCTACAACATGTTTATCATAGAAATATAAACCAGTGACAGCATAATTTGATTTAGGTTGAGCAGGTTTTTCTTCTAAAGAAATAGCCTTACCATTTTCGTCAAATTCTACAACTCCAAATCTTTCAGGATCATCTACATAGTATCCAAAAACAGTTGCTCCGTCTTCTTTACTAGCAGCTCTTCTTAAACGTTTTGATAAACCATGTCCATGGAAGATATTATCTCCTAAAATCATAGCACATGCTTCACCATCAATAAATTCTTCACCTAAAATAAAGGCTTGAGCTAATCCATCTGGAGATGGTTGAACCTTATATTGAAGTGAAATACCAAATTGATGCCCATCACCTAATAATTCTTTAAAACGAGGAGTATCATCAGGAGTAGAGATAATTAAAATATCTTTAATACCTGCATTCATTAAAATACTCAAAGGATAATAAATCATAGGTTTGTCATAAATTGGTAATAATTGTTTACTTGTTACTTGTGTTAGAGGATAAAGTCTTGTTCCAGATCCTCCAGCTAATACGATACCTTTCATAGAAGTACCTCCTTTTACTTTACTATTAAAGAATAAACCATGACGTTACGTAAGTGTCAATAGTAAAAAGAAAAATTATGCTTATAATCAACAAAAAAATAATCACACACAAAGTATGATTATTTTTGACATATAAATAAACCACAATCTTTTGTAACTTTTATGCCATGATTTTCCTTAATTAAATTTTCAATATAAACCTGAAATTCTTTTAATCTATGACCAAGGAATTCTCTTTGATTTCCATGACAACTCATAATATAATCAATTAATGCTTTAGCATCATCTACAATCAAGTAATCATTATATCTTTTTAATTCAATATGTTTAAAATATGGTTCTAAAAGCTTTTTACCATTTTCTAGACCAAACTTATTTACAAGATTTTGTTTTGAAAGTTGAATACGTGAATCGAATTGATGAACAATTTGGGTGATTTCTATCATATGATTTTTACCATACGTTGTACAATAAAAAACACCATAATCTTTAAGAACTCTCGCAATTTCCTCTAAACCTAAATTTAAATCATATAAATAAAATAAAACATGATTTGCGATGACTGTATCAAAAAAATCACTTTTAAAAGGAATACTATGACAATCTAAAACCAAATAATTATAATCATTTCCAAGTAGTTTTTTTGCATCTTCAACCATTCCATGGCTACAATCAGATAAAAATATTTCTCTATTTCTTAAATTATAATGATTATTTTCCCATAATTTACCATTTCCACATCCTATTTCTAATAGGCGATTTACTTTAGAAAAATCAATTTGATTGAAAAGCCAAGGAAACCAACCTTCCTTATTTATTGAATAGTGTTCATGTAAATAAATACGAGAAGATAAATTTTGACTATTTAAGTACTGTTGAATAATCATCTCATCATTATTTGTAAGATTAATAAGTTCAATAATCTTTTCCCAAGAAATATCATCATGATTTAAAATCTTTTCTGTATTTTTAATTGTGTTTTTTAAATTATTTAGATGATTAATTTTTTGATCAATTAATGATGTTTGTAGTTTTAAAGATTCTTGAAAACTTTTTTTATCATTATCTATAATAAGAGGATAAATTTCTTCTAAAGAAAAGCCTAATTCTTTTAAAGCAAGAATCTTTTGTAAAGTAATCAAATCATGTTTACAGTATTGACGATAACCATTTTCTAAAACATGAGAAGGCTTTAATAAGCCAATTTTATCATAATATCTAATTGTTCTTAATGTGACACCTGCAATTTTAGCAAACTGTCCAGTTGTATAATATTTTTCCATAGAAATATTATAAAATAGAAAATAAAAAGATGATAGTTTTTATCATCTTTTTATTTGTTTTTTAATGCATTTGGTTTTTTTGGCTCATATAAAATCCACCAAGATGGTGGAAGTTCTAAAACAGATGCAAAATTAACCATTAAATCAAATAATCCTTTAAACATCATTTTCACCTCTTTTTAATATCAATAAAACTATATTAATTAGTAAAGAAATCAAGTAAGTAATAAGCAGCGATGAATCAATCAAAAGATATAAAACAATCATTTCAAAACAATGCAAGCTTTTGTTCTTTTCATAAGATAAAATGTAATTGGCTATTATTAATATAAAACATATTATATTTAAAAAAGGGATATTTGTGACACATTTAATAAAATATGTCGCAAAAAGAATAAGAATGTTTGAAAAGACAAAACATTGTAGAAATGATGAACAATGAAAACTTTTATAGGATAACCTTAAAGGTATAAAAAATAAAATGAATCCAATAAATTCATACGTTGTATGAAAAAATATTGATAAAATATAAGCCGTAAAAATTGTAGAAACATTACATAATAAACCTTCCATACCATAAATAGCGAGTTCTATTTTATCAAAATCATTTTTATATTCTTGTGGTACGATTTTCATTGTAAGATACTTAGCTAATTGATTCATAAAATTCTCCTTTCTTGATTTCAACTTTATTTTAGCTAATAAAATAAAATTTGATAGCATTAGGGAAAATTAAAGAAATAGTGGGAAAATTTGCTATTGCAGTATTGCTTAAAATATATATAATGCTATTTGACATAGTAGTAACTTATAATATTAATTTATATCTTTTATGGAGGATAAAGTAATGTTAGGAGAAAGATTACAGTATTTAAGATTAGAAAAAGAGATGACACAAAAAGAGTTATCAAAGGTATTTAAAGTATCATTAAAAACAATTCAATTTTATGAGCAAAATAGAACAATTCCAGATATTTATTTAGTAGCTGAAATGGCTAAGTTTTTCAATGTTTCGTGTGATTATATTTTGGGGCTTGTTGATACACCTATTCCATTAGATGAAAGAGAAGCTGAGGCTAAAGACCATACGTATATGCCAAAAGAATTTATGAAAAATAAAGAAACAAGGAATGCATATAGAACACTAGTTGAATATGTAAAAATGGTTCATGAGAGGAAATAATGTATAAAGTAGCAATTTTAGATGATGAAAAAGATTTTTTAGAAGAGATTAAAGAATGTTTACAAGAATATGAGATGTTTGAAGTTTCATATTTTCAAGATGCTAAATCATTGATTAAAGAGATTGATCATTTTGATGTTGTTTATATTGATTATGAAATGGAAAATATAACTGCTTTTGAATTTTTTAAAGAAACACAATTAAGTAAATATATTAGAATTATTATTACTAAATATGATCATATTGTTTATAAAAGCATAGATTATGATATTTTTGATTTTATTAGAAAGAAAAAATTGAAAGAAGATATTCATAATAAAATGAAAAGATTATTAAAAAAACTTGAAGCTGATCATGATAGAATTATTGTAGAAAGTGGAAATCAAATAATTGCTATTTATTATGATGATATCCAATATATTCATACAGATAAAAATTACATCATTATTCATGGAAAAGAAGAATATAGAATACGTTCTACATTTAAAGAAATGCTTAAAAAAATAAAAAAGAATAACTTTATTACTATTTCATATGGGATACTTGTGAATATGAGATATATTCAATATATCAACTTAAAAGAAATGAGAGTTGTTTTAGAAAATGAAATCCAACTTCCTTTAAGTTATAAATATAAAAATAGTGTAAAAGAAGCCTATCAGGAGTATAAAATACAATGAAATTATTGCTAGATGTTATCTATGCATTATTAGAAAATACAATTTATGTTATGTATTTAGATTTGTTTTTTAAAGATAAAAGGCAAATAAGATATAACAAGATATTTTTTATAATAATGATGAGCTTACTTTCCTTAATAATGAATAAGTATATCGTTATTAACTATAGTGGAGTTATTTTATTAATTGTAAGTTTTATATATGTACAACATTTTTATCATGGAGATATTTATAATAAATTGATCAAGATTGTTTTTATTAATATAAATATGTTACTTATTAATGGATTATGTATGTTTTTATTAAATCAACAATCCCTACAATATGTCATGTATGCTTATGATGGCTATTTAGGATATTTGATTACATTTATTTCTAAGGGAATATGGCTTATTGAATATTTTTATTTAAAAAAGTATTTGAAAAAAGAATTTCAATTGAATAAACATATTTGGTTTTTTGTGATGTCAACACTGATAACTATTATTTTTCTCGATATTTATTCTTTTAATGAATATTTATTGAATCAAATGAGACTATCATCGATTATCTATTTGTATATTGTTTCATTGATGGTAATTATATTAATTTATATTTTATGTTTAGAGATGACACAATATTATCAGAATTTAATGAATCAAAAAATTCATGAGCAAGCATTACAGTATGAAGAAACACTTGTGGAAATTGCTAATCAAAAAAGTAAAAAATATAACAAAATTATTCATGATTATAAAAAGCTTGTTAAAGATTTAAAAGAAAATCAGGAAATTGAACTTCAAGATATATCATTAGAAATACCGACAGAGGTTATTCACACAAACAACATTGTGTTAAATTATGTTTTTAATCGGTATACAGAAATCATGAAGGAACATCAGATTGATTTTTATGGAACTTATTCTGATCAAATTTATCAAGGTGTTTCTTCTTATGACTTAGCCACTATTTTAAAATTTTTATTGGATAATGCGATTGTTCTTAGTCAAAAAACAACACATAAAGCAATTCATTATACGATAGAAAGTCAAAGATATTATACAATTATTAAGATTAGATGCTTGATTGAAAATGGGATTGTCGTTGATCATCAATTTAAGAAGAATGAATATTTGATAGAAGAAATATGTAGAAAATATAATGGGAAAAAATTGTCAAAAATAGAAGATAATCAGTATATGTTTGGATGTTATTTAGAAAATAGTGGCGATTTGCTATAAAATGTTGATTGTGCTATGATAAACGAGAATTAATCAACATATGGAGGATGATTATGAAACAGAATAAATTTATGCGATTTATGACATCTAGAGCACTTATTTTAACCTTGCAAATTGTTGCGTCTGGTGTCCTTTTATATTTTGTATATTTAACAAAATTATTACCTGTTAAATATTTTGCAGTTTTAACTGCTATCTTAGCAGTTTTGGTTTTATTATTTTGGATTATTATTCAAACTGGAAAGAAAAAAGTTGCTGAAGGCGTAACAAGCAAAAGAACAATTATTTCTAAAGTATTAAGCTTAATTGTTTCTATTGTTTTAGTAATTGGAAGTACTTTTGCTGCAAGAGGAAATACTTTCTTGAGTAATGTACAAACAACAATTCAAAAATATGCAATCAATGTCATTGTTTTAAAAGATGGTGATTATGGGACTGCTTCTTTAGCAGATTTAAAAGGTGCTAAATTTGGTAGATCTTATGAAAAAGAAAAAGCTACTTTAAATAAAGCATTAGCCAAAATGGAAGAAACAATCGATACTCAAAAATATACAACATATGATACATACTCACAATTAGCTGATGCTTTATATAACAGAGAAGTAGACGCAATTGTTGTTGGTGCTCAATATAAATCAATGTTAGAGTTAAACCATGAAGGTTTTGATGAAGAAACTAGAATTGTTAAAACATATGAATTTGATAAAAAAGCTAAGTCAGTAACAACAGCAGTAACAGATGTTACTGAAAAACCATTTAATGTATATGTAACTGGAATTGATACATATGGTTTTGTATCAACAGTTTCAAGAAGTGATGTTAACTTAATTGTAACAGTTAATCCTAAAACTAAACAAATTTTAATGACAAGTATTCCACGTGACTGTGAAATTGAACTTCATAAAAATGGTAAAATGGATAAATTAACACACACAGGTATTTATGGTGTTGAAGAAACTATTTCTACAATTGAAGATTTCTTAGACTTAGATGTAAACTACTATGCTAGAACAAACTTTAGTGGTATCACAAATATTATTGATGCATTAGGTGGGGTAACTGTTGATTCTGATTATGAGTTTACAACAAGACATGGAAATTATCATATTGTAAAAGGTGAAAATGAATTAGATGGTGATAAGGGATTATGTTTTGTTAGAGAAAGATATAATTTACCAAATGGAGATTATGATCGAGGACGTAACCAACAAAAATTATTAAAAGCAATGTTAAACAAAGCAATGTCACCAAAAATCATCACAAATTTCCAAAGAATTTTAACAGCAATTGAAGGATGCTTTGAAACAAATATGTCATCAGATGAAATTAAATCATTAATTAATATGCAATTAGATGATAATGCTGAATGGAGTGTTTTCAATGTGCAACTTGATGGTAAGGGATATAAAACAGATCAAACATATTCAATGCATGGTTCAAGTATTTATGTAATGAAGCCATATCCAACATACGTGAAGAAGATTACAAAACTAATAGATCGTGTTGAAAACGGAGATAAATTAACTAAAAAAGACGTAAAAGGATTAGATGGAGAAAAGTAAGACAGAATAGAATGGATTTAAGACGATCCATTCTTTTTTT
>NZ_JBKYAR010000051.1:0-8199 GCF_047023275.1 Faecalibacillus sp.
AGCTTTTCGTTATCTCTTTGATGTAAACCAATAGAAGGTTCATCTAAGACATATAAAACTCCCGTAAGACGTGTTCCAATTTGTGTTGCTAAACGAATACGTTGCGCTTCTCCACCTGATAATCCTCCTGCACGTCTAGCAAGTGTTAAATAACCAAGACCAACATTATTTAAGAATGTAAGACGATCATTGATTTCTTTAACAACTAATCGAGCAATATTCATTTCATAGTCTGTTAATTTTATATTTTGAATAAAATGTAAAGCATCTTCAATTGATTGTTCTGTAAATTCAGCAATATTTAAACCACCGACTCTTACAGAAAGAACTTGATCATTAAGTCTTCTTCCCTTACATGTAGGACAAGTATGTTCTGACATAAAGGATGCATACCATTCTTTTGACCATTTTGAAGTTGTTTCTTCATATCTTCTTGCAATTAATGTTCTCACACCTTCAATAAATTTTGTTGTACGTGAGACATTTCCACTATCTGATATAATTTCATAACTAATAGGTTCTCTCGAACCATCAAGAATATAACTTAATTCTTGTTTTGTAAAATCTTTTAATGGTTTATCTAAATCTATTTTATATTTCTTACAAAGAACTAAAAATCTTTGCCATTCAATACGATTTGTTCCTACTGCTGTTTTAAAATAACGAAGTCCACCTTCATTAATTGATTTATTCCAATCTGGAATCAATAAATCATCATCCACCTCATTTTTAATTCCTAATCCTCGACAATCGGGACAAGCACCTAAAGGATTATTAAATGAAAATAAACGTGGTTCCAACTTTGGAACAGAAAAACCACAAATTGGACAAGCAAGATGTTCACTAAAAAGCTCTTCTGTTTTTGTTGTTAGATTTTGAACAATAACTTCCCCACCTGTAAGCTTTAAACCAACTTCTAAAGAATCTACTAAACGGCTACGATAACCTTCTTTTTTGATAATACGGTCAATGACAACATCAATATCATGTTTCTTATTTTTATCTAATTCTATTTCTTCATCTAACATGTAATTTTGACCATCAACAACCACACGTAAATAACCATCTTTTAATAAATCTGCAAAATAGTCCTTAAAAGTTCCTTTTTTTCTTTTAACAACTCTAGCAACAACCATTAAACGATCACCATCAGCGTATTGATCAATCGTATCAGCCATTTGTTTAATTGTTTGACTTTCAATAACAACATCATGTTTAGGACAATATGCTTTCCCTACACGTGCATATAACAATCTTAAATAATCATAAATTTCTGTGACTGTTCCTACAGTTGAACGAGGATTGTTAGATGTTGTTTTTTGATCAATAGCGATAGCAGGAGATAATCCTTCAATCGCATCAACATCTGGTTTTTCCATATTTCCTAAAAATTGTCTAGCATAAGCACTTAGTGATTCTACATATCTTCTTTGTCCTTCTGCATAAATCGTATCAAAGGCTAAAGATGTTTTTCCTGAACCAGAAAGTCCTGTCATAATAACTAATTTATTTTTAGGAATATCAATATTAATGTTTTTTAAATTATTTTCTCTTGCACCTCGAATAATTAATTTATCTTCCATCTTTTCTTCCTTTCAATAATTGAATAATACTTTTCTTGTCATGTCCTCTCATTTGTAAATCATAAGCCCAATCAAGTAATTCTTTAAAATTTTGATGAGGTTTAAATCCCAATTCTATTAAAAGTTTACCATCTACCAGTGGTTTCAAGGCATGACTTCCACATTTTGAAACTTTTTCTTCAACATAACTATCTAATGTTGATATTGTTTCTGGACGATTAGCAAGGCGTCCTAATTTATCACATTTTGACATATACACTAAATCACTTAAAGGAAAGATTCCCTCTATTCCTTTTAATAATTTATAATAACTATAATCTTTACTATGATTTCTTACCATATTCATTAAATGCATATGATTATAAATCATAGTACGTATATATTGTTTCATTTTTTTATTCGTAAAAAAATGTCCAAAATATTGATTAAAAACTTCTACGCCACTTTCATTATGTCCTGGAGCTTTTCCTTCAGGAGTTGTGACTAATGGTTTCCCTATATCATGAAGTAACGCACTCCACATAAAAGCTAATGGCCAACTTGTTTTATTTTTACATAATGCAGCTAAATCAACTACTAATAAAGTATGATTCATCACATTCCCTTCAGGATGAAAATCTAATCTTTGTGGACATGTTACTAATGTTTCTAAAGGTTGTATAATGGCATTGATTTCTAATAAAAACTTTAAACCTAATGAAGGATGTAAAGACATCAATAATTTATTATATTCTTGTTGAATTCTTTCTAAAGACAAATATTGTAAAGCTCCTTCGTTGACCATCTTTTGACATACTTCTTTTGTCTTTAAATCAACTTGAAATTCAAAACGCGCAATAAATTGAGCAAGCCTTAACACTCTTAAAGGATCCTCATAAAAAGTTTTCTCATCAACCATTTTTAAACATTTATTTTTAATATCTTCTTGTCCATGATAAACATCTATAAGTATCTCATTTTGATAGTCATACATCATCGCATTAATTGTAAAATCTCTTCTACGACATGCTGTTTTTAAGTCTAAATCTTTATGCACCTCTACATCAAATTCTCGATGCGTTTGTCCTTTTTTTCTTTCAATACGAGGAAGAGCAAAATCAAAATTTGGTAAACTGTCTAATTTTAAAATACCAAAACTTTTACCTACTTCATTTACATTTCCATATTGAGATAAAATAGCTATGATTTCACCCATTTCTAAATCATAGATTTCTACATCTACATCATGATAATCTACCTTTTGATACATTACCATATCTCTAACAATACCACCTACAAGATAAACACGTCCCTTTTCAGATAAAGAATCTAAAACACTTTTTTCTAAATGATCAAACTCAAACTTCACCTTGCAACTCCAACATCATATCTCTAAGTTCCATTGCTCTTTCAAAATCAAGTGCTTTTGCAGCTTCTTTCATTTGTTTTTCAAGTTCTTTAATAAGTGTTTCTTTATCTTTCTTCTTCGCTTTCTTACCTTTTTTAACAAGAGAAATCGCTTCATCCACATTTTCTTGTCCATGAATAGCTTCTCTAATTTCCTTTTTGATTGTTTGAGGAATAATTCCATGTTCCTTATTATACTTTTCTTGTATTTCACGACGTCTTGCTGTTTCATCAATGGCTTTTTGCATAGAATCTGTTATTTTATCACCATACATAATAACTTTACCATGACTATTTCTAGCAGCACGTCCAATCGTTTGAATCAATGATCTTTCTGATCTTAAGAAGCCTTCCTTATCAGCATCTAAAATACAAACAAGAGACACTTCTGGCAAATCTAATCCTTCTCTTAGCAAGTTGATACCTACTAAAACATCATATTTTCCAAGACGTAAATCTCTTAAAATTTCTGTTCTCTCTAATGTTTTAGTATCACTATGCAAATAAGCAACTTTTAAACCAAGCTCTACTAAATACGCACTTAAATCTTCTGCCATTCTTTTGGTAAGTGTTGTAATTAAAACACGTTCATTTTTTTCAATACGTTGATGAATTTCATCAATAATATCATCTACTTGACCATCAATAGGTCTAACTTCTATGATTGGATCTAATAGACCTGTTGGTCTAATAATTTGTTCAACAACTTGATGATGAACTTTATCTAATTCATAATCTCCTGGTGTTGCAGAAACAAAGATAGCTTGATGAATTAAGTCTTCAAATTCTTCAAAAACAAGTGGTCTATTATCTAAAGCACTTGGAAGTCTAAAACCATATTCTACCAATGTTTCTTTACGAGAACGATCTCCATTATACATTCCTCTAATTTGTGGAAGCATAACATGACTTTCATCTACTACAAGTAAAAAATCTTTAGGAAAATAATCAATTAAAGTATATGGTCTTTGTCCTGCTTTTCGTCCATCGATATGTCGTGAATAATTTTCTATTCCTGGACACATACCCACTTCTCTTAACATTTCTACATCATGTCTTGTTCTTTGATCAAGACGTTCATACTCTAATAGTTTTGTTTCATCTTTAAAATACTGTAATCGTTCTTCTAGTTCTTTAGAAATCGTATCACAAGCTTTTAACATTTGTTCCTTTTTCGTTACATATCCATAAGCAGGATAAATGGTATACGTATTATAAGAACCTAAAATATGCCCTGTAAGAGGATCTACTTCACAAATACGTTCTACAGTATCCCCAAATAATTCAATTCTAATTAAATAACTTTCACTATGTCCTGGAACAATTTCAATAACATCACCACGAACTCTAAAAGTTCCTTTAGTTTGTTCAATATCATTTCTTTGATATTGTCGATCAACTAAAAATGTCAATAATTCTCTTCTATCAATATCCTGATCAACACGTAATGAAAAAATCATTTCTTTATATTGTTCAGGATTTCCAAGTCCATAAATAGAAGCTACAGACGCTACAACAATAACATCCTCTCTTTCAATAAGTGAATTCATTGCTGCTGAACGTAACATTTCAATTTCATAATTTGTTTTTGCGTTTTTATCAATATATAAATCTCTACCTGGAATATAAGCTTCTGGTTGATAAAAATCAAAGTTTGAAATAAAATATTCCACTCTATTTTCAGGAAAAAACTCTTTTAATTCTGAATATAACTGACCAGCTAATGTTTTATTATGTGCTAAAACCAAAGTTGGCTTGTTATATTCCTTAATCACATTAGCTACTGTAAATGTTTTTCCAGTACCAGTTCCCCCAAGTAAGACTTGTTCCTTTTTACCTGCTTTTAAACCTTCTACAAGTTCTTGAATAGCTTGAACTTGATCTCCCATTGGTTGAAAAGGAGAAACGAGTTTAAATTGAGACATAGTTTCACCACCTTATTTTATGATTTCCATTAAACGATCATATTGTTTATCATTTTCATGATTGTTTATATAAATCATCATTCTTGCTACTAACATTTGTTTATCACTTTGACTATATTCTCCATCAACATTTAAACCATTATCCATTTCAAATTGTTGTAAGGCAGCTTGTGTCCCTACAGAGAAATAACCATCTTCACGATCTACATGATATCCTAAAATATTAAGCATTTTTTGCATTGATTTAGTACATGTACTTACACTATCAACTTTTAATGTTTCTTTAACATCTTTAGTAGTAATGCCTGATAATGAAACATTATCTACTTCTATATCAGGTGTTAATCCTTTTCCATTAATACATGTACCATTTGGAATCATCCACTTAGCATACGTATATTTTAAAACAGAACCATCGGAAAGTGTCTTTTGAGTTTGAGCACTTCCTTTTCCATAAGTTGTTTTACCAATAAGTTGATATCCTTTTTCACTTTGTAAAGCTCCTGCTGTTAATTCAGAAGCACTTGCTGTATTTTCATTAACAAGAATATAACCATTTTCAAATTCATATTTTTTATCAGATTCAGCATAATATTTCTTAGCTGCACTATTTTTTTCTTTCATTTGAAAAATAACTTCATCAGAAGTAAAGAATAGATCTAAAATATCTGTAGCAGCTGTTAAATATCCTCCACCATTATCTCTTAAATCTATAACCAATGTTTGAATATTTTTCTTTTTAAACATTTCTAAGGCTGTTTCTACTTGTTTGGCAGTATCAGTTCCAAAAGTTGATAATTCTATATATCCAAAAGAAACATTACCTTGTTTTCTTATTTCATAAAAAGCAGAAGTATCTAATGCTCCTCTTGTAACCTTTACATCACTTGTCTTTTTATTGCTTAACACTGTTAATGTCACTTCTGTGCCATCTTCACCACGGACATATTCTCTTACTTGATCCGTATCTGCTTGAGATAAGTCTTTACCATCAGCTTTAGTAATAATATCTCCAACTTTTAACCCCGCTTTACTTGCAGGAGAATCACTATATATTTTAGTAATCATGGCTCCTTGTTCTACCATTGAATACCCCACACCAATTCCTTGATAATTACCAGCAACAGTCTGATTAAATTCTACAGCTTCTTTACTTGTTAAATAACTTGAATGAGGATCATTCAAACCAGCAACCATTCCTTCAATCGCTGATGTATTTAAATTAATATCTTGATCGTTGGTATTCACCCAATATTTATTTAAAGTATCATATACTTCATTAATAATATTATTATTTGAATCTTTAACAACAACATTCTTCTTTGAAACATAACCTGCAAAATATCCAATTGCTAAACAAACAATAATTAAAATAACAATTAAAACTTCTTTTATTGGTCTACGTTTCTTTTCCTTTTTTATTTCCTTTTTTGGTGGTCTAATAAAATCATCCATCACATTCACCTCACCATAACATATTATCATATTTTATTTTAATATACTTAGATATTATTTATCAAAATAATTTATCGGTTTCTTTTTTAGACACATTATATCGTTTTTTTTATTATAAGTCACGCTTTTTGCAACTGTCATTCATTATTTTGCAGTATTTTTTTAGTGATTTTTTTCATATAAGATTGAAAAGGTTTTACCTTTTCTTGATGATTTCCAACATATTCTTTAAAACATTCTGCAAAATATTCTTTCTTTGTTTTTGTATCAAACAATTCTTTATTCTTTTTATAAAGTTTTATAAATTGTTTAGATGAACTAAAATGATATTTTTCATCAAAATAGTGTCCTAACTCATGAATAATCACACCTTCACTTGTTATATTATCAAGATTAGGATGAACAAGGCGAATAGTATAAGGAGGAATCATTTCTCCTGAAATAATAAGATTGTCTTTTTTAATACTATAATTGTATAATTCAATCTTTCCTCCATCTTTAAAAAATCTTTTCAAATATTGTGAGTTATAGGGATACTGATATCCACCTTGTAATTCTTCCTTAATATAGCTATCACCAAATTCATTTATTTCTAACCAACTATCTTTAAATTCTTTTTCTACATATACATGTTTTTGAATTTCTACCATTGATGTTTTAGGAGAACAGCCAACTATAATAAATAATAATAAACATAAAAATCTTTTCATTTTTTTACCTCTTTTTTATTAAAACATAAATAAAAAAGGTATTTCTACCTTTTTATAACAATTGATAAATCATAATCATTAGAGGCATGGTAATAATACTAAAAATAACTCCCATTACATTCATAATACTTGCATAACCTGGATGTTTATTATAAAGCTGAGCAAACTGAGTAATTGTTGCAGCTGGTGGTGCAGAAGCAGCTAAAATTGTAATTAACAAAATTTTATTAGCATCTGCAGTTAAATATGAAATACCTGTAAATTTAAAAATAATAATCATAATAAGTGGAAAAACAACAAGTCTTAAAAATGAAATTAAATACGTTCTTTTTTCTACAAAAATACTCTTTAAATCCATTTCTCCAATAAGCATACCAATTACAATCATGGCTAATGGTCCCATCATACTTCCAACTTTAGAAAATGTATCAACAATTAGTGTTGGTAATTGTAAATGGAACATAAATAAACAAATTCCAATAACGATTGCTATAATATTGATATTTAATAAAATCTTTTTTAAATCAAATGACGGCTCATTACAAACTAAGCTTTTAGCGTGTGTCCATAATAAAATGGTTTGAATAACCATATATCCACTTGAATAAATAACCCATTCATTACCTAAAATAGCGCCTACTAAAGGAATAATTAAATTACCAGAATTAGAATAAATAATAGTTGCTTTTTCGATTGGTGTAAAACCAAAGATTTTTCCTAAAAGATTAGCAAGAGGAATAAAAATAATATGTACTAAAATAGCACCTAAAAAAGAAATTCCCAATCCGATTAATTTATCGGGTGTAAAATCAATCATAAAAGAGTTAATAATTGCACAAGGACATGCAACGTATAAAAGTAAAATAGATAATACTTTGCTATTTTCAGCTGTTAAAACTCGGACTCTTACAAGTAAAAAGCCAAAAAAGATCATAATAAATAATTGACATATTTGTTGAATTAATAAGATACTTAATTCCATTGGATTCACCTCAAGGGATAGTTTATACTATTTATTTTAAATATGTAAAAGCTTTCATTATATGAAAATAAAAAAAGACATTGAATAAACAATGTCATAAAAAGCAAAAAAAAAGAACTGGCAACGAGCTATTTTCGCACAACGTACTATCTTCGCCG
>NZ_JBKYAR010000052.1:0-8115 GCF_047023275.1 Faecalibacillus sp.
AAAGTTAGACTGACATTATTAGGTGTCATTACCAACATTTATCTTGAGTTAGGCTAAATTGTAAAAAATAGAAACAAAAATAAAAAATCACTCATTCCTTAATACAACTAGGTTTGAGCAATTTTTAATATCTTCAACATTTAGTTTTAATAATAAATTATAATTCAATTAATTTTCCTTCAACAAAATAATAAATATTTTCTTTTTTATAACCATATTTAGAATTTAAAACACTTATATGTGGTTCAAACGTAAAATAATTGACATCTATTAATTTTATTTTATTTCCCTTTTCAATATAAATTCTATCTTCACTTCTATTTACAATAGAATGTCCTAAATTTCCTAAAAAATCTAAATTAATAAATCCATATTCCTTTATCAAATGATTCATATGAAAATAAAGATCTTCAAAAGTTGTTTCAACAGTAACATATTTCAATAATTCTTGATGAAGTCTATCTTCCATTTGTAATCCTTTTTTCCATTCTTCATTTTCAATATTTTCTATACAATCAACAACTATCCCATTTTCAATAATAATTGTTCTTGCATAATCTCCCCAAACATTATTATTTTGAGGTGATAAATCAATCGTAATAATATCATCATTTTGTATAGTTTTATTCGCAGTTACATAATGTTTACCTGATATTGAAACATTTGTTTCATCTCCTGAAAAAATAAATGCTCCTACATTCCAATACCAAAAAGAATCCGCACCTAGCTCAAGCATTTTCTTTTCTAAATCATTTCTTAAATCAATAAGGGACATACCAGGTTTAATAATTTCTTTTGCATATTGTATTGTCATTTTTGCTATTTTTTGAACATCTTTATTTTCCATAATATTTTAATTCTCCTTTAAGGTTAAATATTTTTTATAGTTTCATACAACTCTTTTGTTTTTTCTTCACTTTCATAATTAATCAAGCATTTGTCGTCCTTGGTTTCAAAATAAATGTATGAATGAATATTAGGATTTATATAAATAAAACATGTTCCAAATTGTGTATTAAAATAACCTGCTTGACACTCATCTTCTTTATATCCTACTTGTTTATTTCCAATTTCAACATTATCCAATAATTTAATATTTCGTATTTCATCTATTTTAATTGTTGGTTCACTACAATTAGGTACATATGTAATGATTTCATTATCTTTAATTTTAATAGCTGGTTTTTGATTAGAATCTTTTATTAAAGACGTAACGATCAAAATAGGAATCAAAATAACTAAAATAATAATAAAATAATATCTTTTTTTCATTTTTCTACCTTTCCTCTATATGCTATTTCTTCTTATAATACATGTATTTACCACTTAATTGTAAATACTCTATCTGCTTTCTATTTCTAATTATATAAACTATAGTAGCAAAATCATTAATTGCTCCTAAAATTATAATACTTGAAACTAATCCTATCATTTTTAAAATCAATGGATTTGATAGTTTTACAAATATTACAAAAATCGATAATGGCAATGTAATAAGTAAATTAGGTAACAATAAAGTATAAAGATACTCTTTTACATTCTTTATTTCTGTGCAATGTGTTATCATTCCAAACCCCTGAAACCAAATATAAATATCTTCTTTTTTAGAAAATGTTATTGCATGAAAGCATTCATGGACAATCATTAATAAAATCACAATAATAAAACCCAATATATCTATTAAAAATACATTTAAAATTTTTCCATTATATCTAGAAACCAATAAATTTAAACTTTTTGTTAAAGGATATAAAATAATCAAAAAAGCAAATAGATAGTCAATCCACCCAATAACCATTTTCTCTAATTGTGATTCATCAACACTTTTTAACTGGTTATCATTTTTTAAATAACCCTTAAACTTTATTGTCATAGATAACACCTCCAGCATTATTATTTCTTAACAATCCAATCACTTTCTACATTTTCTCTTATTGCATAATAACCTCGTGGTATATCTTTTAATAAACCAATAGAGTTATCAATGTTATAAGCTTCAAATAATGAAATAATTCTTGCATCTTCCATATTATGATTGTTTCCACATAAAAATTGCCACATGCCATCATCTTCATCATGACTTACATATAAAATAGGATGTCCTTCTAAAACATGACAACATACAATACATGCTGTATTTTGTTGATTATCAAAAGGAAAATCATTTATTATTTTATTCATTTTTGTTACTCCATTTCTTTTTGAAAATCTAAAAATTCTTGTACATCATCTTTTATTTCTTGTTCAACATCATTTCTATGAACAATGTCATTCATTAATAACAAATAATCTTCTTTATGAGTAGTTCCATTAATTAATCTATTCAACATAAAAACAGTATGACGTGTTGGTTTTCTATTTAATGAGGCAATCAATTTTTCTTCATATCCTTGTTTATAAAATTTTTCTAAATAATGGACTATTTCTCCAGGAAAACCAAAATCGACTAAAGGATGTTTTTCTATAAAATGCAATAATGGTTCTATAGAAGATAATCCTAAATTTAAATCACTTATTTTTTCAATCAAATCATCAAATTCATAAGTAATTTCATCATCTTCAATACATAATTCCATTTGATCAAGAATAGCTTTTAATTCATCATTCATTTTTTCACCTTCTTTAAAAAATTAATCAAAATATGTTTTCCAATTTTCTCCTGCTTTATAAGCATCAAAACACATTTGAATCTGTTCTTCATTATTCTTTTCTGTAGCAAGTATTGGAAGGTTATCTTTTGTAAAATAATCAAAACCTACTGTTTCACTATTTTCTTTAAAAACACCACCATCTACTTCACAAAGCATAAATATTTTACATACCTTATACGCATAAATTGGTTGATTATGTTTTTCTCTATCTTGAAGTGCAATCACACTTTTAACGACAACATCAAGTCCTGCTTCTTCTTTTACTTCTTTGATAGTATTTTCCATAACAGAAACATTGACATCACACCAACCACCAGGTAGTGCCCATGTTCCATTTTTCTCTTGAACAAGTAAGATTTTATCTTCTTTAAAAATAGCGGCACGTGTATCAATTTTTGGTGTTTGATACCCTACTTCATTACAAAAAAGACCTTCTACTTGTTCTAATGGTTTATTTGAAAGATCTGCCATCATCATAGCAGAAAGTTGACGAATACGTTCATAGCGTTCTTTATCATAAACATCTTTTCCATAAGTAAGTCCAGCTTGTGCTAAGCTTTGTAATTCAATAATATAATCAATCCATTTTTTATTTTTATCCATACACATTTCCTCTAATCTTTATTGATTTTATTATATCATATTTTTCTCATTGCATTTTTATTGAAAACAGATTTATAATAGAACTTACCCATAAGGAGGAAAATCATATGAAAGAATTTCAAAACAAACTTATTGTCCATGGTTTAATGAAAATCAATGACAAATATCTTGTCATTAAAAGAAGTATTATCAAAAGAGGAAAACCAAATGTTTACCCTGAATATTGGGATATTCCTGGAGGCTCTGTAGAAGACTTTGAAACACCTGTAGAAGCTTTAATCAGAGAAGCTAAAGAAGAAGTCAATTTAGATGTTGAAGTCAAACAAATTATTCATGAAGATAGTAACTTTGACAAAGGTAAAAATATTATGTTTACCCGTCTTGTTTATATTTGTACTTTAAAAAATACTACTGATTATACAATTCAATTAGATCCTGAAGAACATAGTGAATATCGTCTTATTTCTTCTCTAGATGAAATGTCTAATGAAAAAGTTGTTCCATTTTTAATTGATATCCTATCAAATAAAAATCTCTAATAGAAAATAACTCTATTAGAGATTTCTTTTATCTTTTTTTAATAGGAATCCAAATTTCACAATAATAATTTTCATCCAATGTACCTTTAGAATATTTTGTTGGATCATCATAATATTCTACACAATATCCCGCAGCAAATTCATAATCTTTTAAAGCTGGTAACCACTCTGTAAATATTTTAATATTTACATCTTGCAAGGCTTTAGGCATTGCACCAACACATGGAAAAATTGCCCATTCAAATTCAGGAATAGTTTCTAAAGCGAAACCTTCTGGAATAACTTGTCCTTGATAAGGATCAGCAATTAAATAATCAAAACTTTCTTGTCCCATTTGTTTATCAATATTAATTCCATAAATCCCTCTAACAACTTTTCCTTTACCTGTTTGATAGTGTTCTTTCCAAAAATCAGGAACAACTTTTTTAGCATTTTCATACGCAAATGTTTTTCCATTAGCGATAACTTTAAATGCTTTTTTTCTTTCAATCTTGTAATCCATAAGATATCCTCCTTCTAAAGCTATTGTTAGTTTCAGTGGAGCAAAGGATTTCAAAGTTGTATTCTTCTTACGAGCTACTGTTGGTGTTACACCATGAAAACGTGTAAAAGCTTTGGTAAAACTATCTGGTGAATCATATCCATACTTTAAAGCAATATCAATAATTTTTATATCACTTCCTGCAATTTCATTACCTGCAAGCGATAGTCTTCTTTTACGAATATATTCGCTAATAGTGAATCCACATAACATGGCAAATCCTTTTTGAAAATAAAACTCAGAAATATGAACATGTCTTGCAACATCCTTCACCGTTATATTTTCTGTTAAATGACTTTCAATATATTGAATGGTCTCCTCAATTGCATTTACCCAATCCATATCTTTTCTCCTTTTCTCTACTGTACTTGTATTATAGTTAAGAAAAAAGATTTCTTCCCGACACTATTTGCTTTCATTTGTCAGTTTTAATTTTTCATAAGCTTCTAATAACCAAGTATGAGGCATAAGAAGTTGATGTGTTTCAAACTGATAATTAATAAACCAATAACATCCTTTATCTAAAGAAACATTAATTGCCTCTTTTAATGATTGATAATAAGGAGGTATCCCTCCTTGATCCCAAGCGAGTTTATCAGCTAAGAAAATAATTTTATCATAATCATTCATTTCTTTTTTCAAAGTTGTATGACATTCAATTGCTGATAAAATATCTTTATCTTCAATATGAAAATAGTCGTGTGCAATTTCTTTAGAAATTCTTTGATGCAATAAAAAATGATATTTTTCTTCACTAGCATCTATTTGATATCCTAATTCTTTAGCGTATTTATACATATCATCTGGTGAAAGGATTGCACTGATATCATGCAATAATGCTGCTATCTTACATTTTTCAAGATCTAGATGATATTGTGTTGCAAGTTTTTTAGCTTCTTTGGCTACATTATTTACATGATTCCACGTTTTTTCTTTATGATATTTTAAATAAAGATCTTTGATTTTATCGTATAATTCAATATTCATTTTATACTCCTATTTTAGATATTTAATAAAACTATAGCCTTTTTTAGAATACCCTTGTTTTTCATAAAAAATGTGTGCTGTTTTTCTAGAAATCCCACTATTTAAAGTAATTGCAGCTATGTTATTTGTTCTGGCATATTTTTCAATTTCTTGTATAAGTTGTTTTCCAATTCCTTTATTTTGATAATTTCTATCAACAGCAAGCGCATTTACCCTTATTATTTGTTTTGGAAGTTCAAAGACATAACTTATTTCTATTCCAATAAAACCAACAACTTTATTTTCCATACAAGCTACATATATCAAATAATTATTTTTTATCATTTCTTGTACTCTTAAAACAAATAAACCATAATCAACTTCATAGCCTAATTCATTTTTTAATAATTCATAAATAGGTTTTATATCATTTTCTTCAAAACATCTTATTTTCATATGCATTTACCTTTTTTATAATTCATTTTTAACTTCTTATTTCCACATCACATTCATATACAACTCATTTTGTTTTTCCCATTCAGCTTCATTATGATGACCTCCAGGAATAATATTGATATAACTTGTTGCACCTTGAGACACAATATAATCATTAAACTCCTGAATGTTTTTAATATAACGTTGTGGTCTTTTAAATTCTTCCGTTCCTAAAGACATATAAATACGTGTATCAGGGTTTAGATTTTGAGGAAGATCTTTTTCTAAACGTTTTTTACATAAGCCAAAGGCTGGTGATAAACAAGCGGCTTTAGAAATATATTGGTTGTATTTGATGACTCCATAAAAAGCCATCAAACCACCCATAGAACTTCCTGCAATAGCTGTACATTCTCTATAAGGATATGTTCTATATTTTTGATCAATCATGGGTTTTAGTTCATAAACAAGCCAATCTAATGTTTGAATACCTTTCCCTTGAACACGCCCAAAATAACGACTGTTTAAGTTATAGGGACAATACTCACCTAATCTTTCATTTCCTTCATGATTACATTCAACACCTACAATAATCAATTTCTTATCATAATGATCTAAAAATTCAGCTAAGCCCCATGATTTACCATAAGTAGCATCCCTATCTAAAAACAAATTATGTCCATCAAACATATAAACAACAGGATATCTTTCATCACTTTGATAATAATCATTGGGTAAATAAATATGCAATGTTCTTTGACAATTAAATGGTCTTAAATAAACATCATATTTTTCTAACATTAAAAACACCTCTTTTATAATGAAATAACTTCATCAAGATCACATTGATCAATTTGGTTTTTACCACCAATAATACATATTCCACCTTTTTCTAAAGTTTCATCGATTTCCTTTGCAATTTCTAATAATTCATCCTTATCTACATTTAAAATAGCTTCTAATTGTTCTTGTCTAGCTTCTTCATCATTTTTATTAAAGTAATACAAATCACCATATTTACCAATATTATAAGGCATCATAAATGGCATTAACCCTGAAAGCGTTCCAATGATAAATCCTGTTAAATCATGATTTTCCTTTAAATAATCCTTTAAGAATGTTCCACATTTTTCATATTTCTTTAAAGATTCTTTTCCATTTGGATCACGATAAGAATAACAACATGTAAATCCTGAAGCACGTGATACTAAACCTGTACCATAAGCCCCACCTTGTACTCTTACTACATTCCATAAATACGCTAATGAAATGATTTTTGAGGCAAGCGGTGTCACTTTAGAAGTATCTAAAAGATATCCTCCTCTAGAGGCATAGGCAATATCTGAAGGAATAATGATTCCTTCTTTTTTGATAGAAAAAGGTTTGATGATTGCTTTTTCTAAAGTACCAGAAACTTTTAATGTTTCTTTTAAATAACTTACTTGTCTTTCTAAATTTGTATCATTATTTCCTGTAAAAGATAAAGTTAAACGATTATAGAAACAAATATTTTGATAAACACTTTCTAATTTTTGTTTTAGATCATCAAAATTAAAATGATCATCTAATTCTTTTAACCACTTATAATAAGCAATACCACTACTATATTCATCAATAACACCTGAAGGACTTACCATCGCTAAAACTCTTTTCATTGATAAACTATGACCTGCCATAGTAATCGCTTGTTTTAATGAAATAATGCGTTGTTTTAAAATATCATGAATCATTTTTTCTTGATCAAAGACAGATTCTTGTAAGATTTCAATAAGAAGTTTTAAAGCTTCTTTTTCATTTTCTTCTAAAGTAGAAAATGAAGCTTTTAAGTAAACTTGATTTTCTTTATTTGTTGTTTCATATGTATTAATAGAAAAATTCATTGATCCACAAAGAAGACGAATCTTTGTAGAAAGATCTTTAGCACTATGTTTTGTCGTAGAGATATTTCCTAATAATGAACAAATAAAAGATAAGCTACTTATTTGATCTAAATCTAAATGATCGATATTAAAATAAAGAGCATAATAATAAATACCATTGGTTTCTGTTTGATGTTTTAAAACTTTACATCCTTCTAAATCTATCAATTTTGAAGGAATCTTTTGTGCTTTTGCTTCAATATCTTCAAGACTTAATTTAGGTAAGGTATTTAAGTTTTCAAGAGTATCTGGCGCTTGTTGGAAAGCATCCAATTGTTTTTGTTCTGTATGTAATTGTTGTTTTTGAACATCAGTCATAGAATTTAAAGCATCCGTTAATTTCTTTTCTTCTTTTTCACGACGGTGTTGTCCTAATTCTTTAGAAGGTTTTAAAACAATTTCACAACTATGTTTATTTTCTAAAAGAACTTCTTTGATAAGATTTTCAAAATAACCTTCAT
>NZ_JBKYAR010000053.1:0-7519 GCF_047023275.1 Faecalibacillus sp.
GACTGACATTATTAGGTGTCATTACCAACATTTATCTTGAGTTAGGCTTTTAAAATAAAATTGAATAAAAAAAATACACAGTTATTAAGCAAAAAAGAATTAGAAATATTAATAGATTATTTGAAAGAAAATAATGATTATTTTAGTAGAGGAATTTTATTAATTATATGTACAGGTATAAGAGTTGGAGAAATTTGTGCATTGAAGAATTCTGATTTTGATCTAAATGAAAGAGAATTTATAATTGATAAAACACTACAAAGAATTCAATGTATTGACAAGAATGTAAAAAAGACGAAAATAGTCATTCAAAATACAAAGACAATAAATTCGACAAGAGTAATTCCAATTCCTATAGCGTATTGTGATTTTTTAGAAATAGAAAAAAATGATAATTACTTTTTGACACAAACAAAAAGATATATAGAGCCTAGGACATTTAGAAATAAATTTAAAAAAATATTAAAAGAATTAAATTTACCAAATGTGACGGTTCATTCTCTTAGACATAGTTTTGCAAGTAATTGCATAGAGCTTGGCTTTGATTACAATTGTTTGAGTGAAATTTTAGGACATTCGTCACCTAGCACGACAATGAATATATATGTTCATTCTAAACAAGATTTCAAAAAGTTAAGCATGGATAAAATTGTTTTATAAAGGTTCGATAATGAGCCTTTTTTCTTTTAGTTAATTACTAAAGGAAAAAGGAGTGAGTTATGAAACCTTTTGTAAAATGGGCTGGAGGTAAAACGCAACTTTTAGATAAGATTAATGAAAAATTACCTATATCAGTCAACAATTATTATGAGCCATTTATTGGCGGTGGTGCTGTTTTATTTCAATTTGAATTTAAAAATGCAACAATTAGTGATATAAATCAAGAATTGATTTATACATACAAATGTATTCAAAACAATTGTAATGAATTGATTGAAAAAATTTCTAAATTAGATAAGGAGCATGAAAAGAATCCTAAGGAATTTTATTATTCAACAAGAGAAAAATATAATGAAAAAATTAAGAATAATGAAAAAAGTATAGAAATAGCTGCAATGTTTATATATCTAAATAAACATTGTTTTAATGGACTTTATCGTGTTAATTCAAAGGGATTGTTTAATGTACCATTCAATCAAAAAAAGTCAGGTAAATCTTTTGATAAAAATAATTTATTAGAAATATCAAAATATTTAAGTGAACAAAATATATATTGTCAAGATTTTGAAAAAACTTGTGAAGATTGTCAAAAAGATGATTTTGTTTTTTTTGATAGTCCATATGCGCCGTTAAATGATACATCTTTTGAATCTTATACAAAAGAAGGTTTTTCTAAAGAAGAGCATGAGCGTTTAGCAAGGTTATTTAAGAAATTAACCAAAAAAGGTGTTAAATGTATGTTAACAAATCATAATACTGAATTTATTAGAGAATTATATAAGGATTTCAATATAGAAATTGTACAAGTAAAAAGAATGATTAATTCAGATTCTTCAAAAAGAATAGGAGAAGAAGTAATTATTACAAACTATGAAAGTAATAATGATATACAGTTAATTAATGGGGATGCATTTGATATGCTTCCCAGGATAGAGGATAAAACAATTGATATGATTTTTTTGGATCCACCATATTTTTTATCAAATGATGGTATTACTTGTTCAAATGGGAAACAGGTTTCTGTTAATAAAGGAAAATGGGATGAAAATTTTTCTTTTGAACAAAAAGTTGAATTTAATAAAAAATGGATGATAGAAGCAAAAAGAATTTTAAAAGATACAGGAACAATATGGATTTCAGGTACATATCACAATATATATATAATTGGGTATTTGTTAGAACAATTAGGATTTAAAATTTTGAATAATATAACATGGGAAAAAAGAAATCCACCACCAAATTTAGCATGTAGATGTTTTACGCATTCTACCGAAACAATTCTTTGGGCAAAAAAGGATATTAAAAATAATAAACATACATTTAATTATTCTTTGATGAAAGAAATGAATGGTGGTAAACAGACGAAAGATGTATTTATTGGAAGTTTGACACCGAAATCAGAAAAAAAATTTGGAAAACATCCAACACAAAAACCAGAATATTTGTTAGAAAAAATAATTTTAGCAAGTACGAATGAAGGTGATTTAGTTTGTGATTTTATGGCAGGAAGTTTTACTACTGGTGTTGTTTGTAAGAAGCTAAAACGTAAATTTATTGGAATTGAAAAGGAAAAAGAATTCTATGAAATAGGGAAAAAAAGAATGGAGGCAGTTGAGCATGGTTCGTGAATTTAATGAATGGCTTTCGTCTTTTAGAACAAGTATATCTGATTATAAGTACTATGTTAATTTTAATAAAGTATATCAAAATGTTAATGAACTGAAAATTGAATTAAATATTTTAAATTCTCTTATAGGTTCAAAAAATTTCGAAAATGATTTTAGAAATATTTGTGATAAATATCCTAATGTTTTAAAATGTATACCACTATTAATTGCAGTAAGACAATATGAAATAGAAGTGCAAGATACTAAAGGAAAAATAGTATATGATTTTAATAAGTATAAAAATAATCAAATTACTGCTTTTGAAATAGATGAATATTTAGTTTTTATGAAGGAAACTGGACTAGAAGATTTAATACAAAATCATATTATTAATAATCTTGTTGATTATGCTTTTGGAGTAGAAGTTGGATTAGATTCAAATGGCCGAAAGAATAGAGGTGGGCATTTGATGGAAGATTTATTAGAAAAATATATAAAAAAATTAAATGTTGAATATTATAAAGAAATGTATACATCTGATATTGAGAAAAAATGGAGTATAGATTTATCTTTACTTACTAATGCTGGTGATGTAGCTAAACGTTTTGATTTTGTTGTTAAAACGGATGAACAAATATATGTGTTTGAAACTAATTTTTACAAAAGCGGTGGAAGTAAATTAAATGAAACAGCAAGAAGTTACAAGACTATCACAGAAGAAATAAAAAATATTAATGGAATTACTTTTATTTGGATAACAGATGGTCAAGGATGGAATACTGCAAAACATAATTTAAAAGAAACTTTTGATGTTTTAAAACATCTATATTGCATTACAGACTTGGAAAATGGTATTCTTGAAACAGTAATCAAATAATATAAAAATACATAAACATATAAAAAGCTATTAAAAACTATAAAGCGTCTTAATAGCTTTTTTTCATGAATAATAAATTTTAAATATATTATTAATCTTCAAACAAATGATAAAGATAATTTATTTTTATTAGATTTTCATGACTACATAAAATTTATTAACATAATTATTTTCAATGGCTAAAAGTAATGTATTATTAATTAAATTAGCTAATTAAGAATACTTATTTTTTAATTTATAGATATCAATTTGAAAGGAATGCTGTTTTTTTAAAGAATCTGTTAAAACTATCTTTTGTTTGATAGCGCTTCCGTGTAGTGTTATGATAAAGAAAGGTAAAAGCGAATGCTTAGGAGGAAAAAGGAATGTTTGATAAATTATTTGAACCTATACAGATTCGTGGCATGAAATTAAAAAATCGTGTTGTGATGTCTGCGATGGGTACGCATGAAAGTGCAGAAAGTGAAGATGGAAAAAGTGTAACAGATAAGTTGATTGCTTATCATGTAGCACGAGCTAAAGGTGGTAATGGTTTAAATACGGTTGAGGTGACTGCTGTTGATAAAGCAAGTGCACCTTTTGGATTTTTGTCTATTGCTGAAGATAAGTATATTGAAGGGTTTAAAAAATTAAATGATGCTGTACATGATGCTGGTGGTAAAACATGTATTCAACTTTGGCAAGGTGGTTTAGCTGTTGCTTCTGATCAAAAAGCAGAAATTCTAGTTCCAAATGATATGCCATTAAGTGCAGAATATACGGTACCAGGAATTACTTCTGAAAGATTATGGGATATCGTTAATAAGTTTGGTGATGCTGCTAAACGTTCAGTGGAAGCTGGATTTGATTGTTTAGAATTTCATTGTGCTCATAATTATTTACCACATTCAATGCTTTCTGGTGGAATTAATCATCGAAGTGATGAATGGGGTGGAAGTTTTGAAAATCGAAAAAAATTTCCGCTTGAATGTATTAAAGCTATTCGTCAAAATATGCCAGAAGATATGCCGTTGTTTATGAGAATAGATTGTCATGATGATATGCTTGAAGGTGGGTTAACTGTTGAAGAAGTGATTGACTTTTGTAAAGATGCGAAAGAATATGGTGTTGATGTTTTAAACATTTCACGTGGAAATATTATAACAGCTGCAACGCTTTATGAAGTAGCTCCTGTAGATATTGAAAATGGATTCAATGTAGAAGATGCTGCACGTATTCGAAAAGAAACAGGAATGCTTACAATGCCTTGTGGACGTATCAATACTCCTGAACTTGCGGAAAGGGTATTAGAAGATGATAAAGCAGATTTAATTGTAATGGCGCGTGCGCAACTTGCTGATGCTAATTTTTGTAATAAAGCTAAAAATGGTCAAGTAAATCAAATACGTTATTGTATTGGATGTAACCAAGGTTGTTATGATTATTTTTGCAATTCTTTATATGATCCAAGTATTAAACATATTACATGTATGAGAAATCCTGGTTTATTAGAAGAAGCAACAGATAGTTTATCTATGACTTCTCATCCTAAAAAAGTTGTTATTTTAGGTGGTGGAATTGCTGGTATGGAAGCAGCTCTTGATTTAAAAGAAACAGGGAATACACCAATTATTATTGAAAAAAGTACATCTTTAGGTGGTCAATTTGCATTAGCAGGAGTTATCTCAGCTAAAAAAGATTTTAAAAATGCTGTAGATAAAATGATTAAAGATGTTGAAGAATCAAAAATTGAAGTATATTTAAATACTAAAGCTACTTTAGAATTGATTTCAAGTATGAAACCAGATGCTTTAATTGTAGCTACTGGATCTGATCCATTTGTATTACCTATTCATGGCGCAGATAAATGTACCATTGCTCATGATGTTTTAAGTGAAAAAGTAAATATTAAAGGTGAAAATGTTGTTATTATTGGTGGTGGTTTAGTAGGTTTTGAAACTGCTGAATTTTTAGCAAGTCAAGGTAAGAAAATTACAATTCTTGAAATGAAAGAAAAAGCTTTACAAGACCTTGGACCACTTCGTCAAATAACAGCTCAGTTTGCAATGAATAAAATGCCTATAACAATTGAAACAAATGCTACTGTTGAAAAGATTGAAGATAATGTTGTTATTGCAAGTGGAAAAGAGTATTTCTATGATGATGTTATTATGGCTGTTGGTTCGAAATCAAATGATACAAGTATCTATGAAAATTTAGATATACCAACTTATGTTATTGGAGATTGTAAAAAAGCAGGTGTAGCATTAGATGCCTTTAAAGATGCGTATTATGCAGTATTAGATATTAATAAAAAATAATAAAGTGATATTAATGAGAAGGTACAAGAAAAACTTGTACTTTTACTCTATATATTAGATGTTACTTGATATTTTATGATTTTAATGAAAAAAATAATAAGTGAGTCTATATAAATTATGGAGGTTTATTTATAGAAATGTATGAAAATAAAGGTAAATATCTTACTTATTTATTAAGGCATCATCCAGAAGATTGTCATTTAGATATGGATAAAAAAGGCTATGTTGAAGTTAAACAACTTCTTAATAATGTTAATGAATACAGTAAGTATTCATTAACATTAAAAGAGTTAGAATTAATTGTTGAAACAGATAATAAACAAAGATTTAAAGTAATTGAATTAGATGATATAAGAAAAATCAAGTGCAATCAAGGGCATTCTATATCATGGGTAGAGCCAGAACTTTTTTACGATGTAGAGGTTCCTAACATTCTTTACCATGGAACAACAAAAGAAGCTTATAAAAAGATTAAAGAAACAGGCTATATAAGTAAAATGAAAAGACATGCGGTACATATGCAACAAGATATTCAAAAGGCATGGACTTCAGCTAAAAGATGGAAAAAACAAGAACCACTCGTTTTAGAAATAGATGCTAAAAAAATGATAGAAGATGGTTATAAAGTAGGTGTCACGGATAATGATGTTTGGTGTGTTAACAATGTACCTGTACAATATATTAAAGTAGTATATAATTTAAATAAGAAATAAAAATAGACGAGGAGAAAATAATATGTATTATGATGAATCATTTGAACCTGAAGAAATTGAAAAACAACACGAAGAATTATTACGTATTTTTTTAGAAGATATTTCACATTTATCTGATAAAACAATTAGAAAGCATATAAATAATGTTGCATTTTTTATTAATGATTATTTGATTTATTATAATGGCGCAAACTATGAAGAAGTAAATGAAGAAATTGATTCTTTTTTTAGTGATTTCTTTATTAGAAAATGTATGTGGTCTACACCAAATACAACAAAAGAAACAGCGGCTAGTCTTAAAAAATTCTATAAATCAATGATGGAACATGGAAAGTTTGAAAAAGAAGAATATAAACTATTATGTGACACAATCAAAGAAGAAATGGAAAATTGGCAACAAATTTGTAATGATTATAATAATGGATCATATAGTTCATTTATGTTTTAAAAAAATTGCAAGAATTAAATCTTGCAATTTTCATTTTCTAGACATAATACTTCAAGTTTTTCATCATGTAATAAATAGCTTTTTCCATAAACAGTTTCATGATTATTGATTATTAAAAGATAACTGCCATCTTCTAAGACTAAAAAACAATGATCAATACTATCAGGATAGGTAATTTCTTCAAATAATTTTTGACCATCCAAATAGTAATCTTTAACCATTTGATAATGAGGTAAGATATTTTGCTTTGTTAAATCTAGACCAGGCAACCATCTTTTAAAACGAGGATCAATCGATTCTCCAGATTCTTCAGGTTGTACGTAAACTGTTGCAGCGCTATTCATACTTCCTGCACTTATGCCAATAACAATTCCTTGAAAATCATTTATTTTTTCTTTTAAATCAATTTCTTTAAAATATTGATTTTGAGTAGGAACATGCCCACCTGCTAAAATAATAACATCGTAACTTAGAAGTTTTTCCTTTGAAAGAAAATAACGTGTATCATAAAGATCTAATGTTTCTAAAGATAGATTTTCTTTAAGTAAAGCATTCTTAAAAAAATTACACATTTCATCATTTCTTTGATAAGCTATTGGATCAGCAGCAATCAAGCAACATCGACTTTCTCTTTTCCAATAAGACTTTAAGTTTTCAACAAAATAATTTTTATGATCTAAACCCTCTACATGGTAGGAATGGTCTAAAGGACCAGTAGGACTACTCGTAAGAAAAACAATCATATTTACACCACCTTTATATTATTTTAAAAATTAATTTAGAAAATGTCAAAAAAGAAAGAAAAAATTAGTAAAAAAGTTGATACAATTTGTAATATGACCTAATGGATCATTATTTTTTGGACAATCTGTCCAATGAATAAAGCTAAAAGAGAGTATATAATAATAGAAAAG
>NZ_JBKYAR010000054.1:0-5236 GCF_047023275.1 Faecalibacillus sp.
TCTTTAGTTGTGGTACCGAGTCAAATTAAAGATCAAGCAACAACAGCTTTAAAGGTAAGTGAAATTTTAAATCTGGATGTAGATGTTTTAAAAGAAAAGTTGAATAAGAAAGTATCAATTCAAAGAATTTCTCCTGAAGGAAGACAATTAGATAATCAAATTGCTACAAAGATACAAAGATTACATTTATCAGGTGTCTATTTAATTAAAGATACAAAAAGATATTATCCAAGAAATAATTATTTAAGTCATTGTTTAGGTTTTGTAGGAATTGATAATCAAGGACTATTGGGTTTAGAGCTGGAATATGATCAATTTTTAAAAGGAAAAAATGGTTCAATAGATTATTACATGGATGCTAAAAGTCATAACTTAAAAATGTATCCAAGTCATTATACGTATAGTCAAAGTGGAATGAATATTTCTTTAACAATTCATAAAGATGTTCAAGATGTAATCGAAAGAGAATTATCAAATGCTTATGATACGTATCAACCAGATAGTATTTGGGCATTAGCGATGAATCCTAAAAATGGAGAGATTTTAGGCATTGCTAGTTATCCTAATTTCAATCCTAATGATTATCAAAATGAGGATAAAAATATTTATAACCAAAATATACCTATTTGGAAAACTTATGAACCAGGATCTACTTTTAAAATCATTACTTTTTCAAGTGCCTTAAATGAAAAATTATTTGATATGGATAAAGATACTTACTATGATAAAGGTTATGAATATGTTTCGGGTGCAAGAATTAAATCATGGAAAAAAGGAGGGCATGGTCTACAGACTTTTAGAGAAGTTTTACAAAATTCATCCAATCCAGGATTTGTAGAAATTGGTAGGAGATTAGGAAAAAAGAGATTGTATCAATATGTTCAAAATTTTGGTTTAACAGAAAAAACAGGGATTGATTTACCTGGAGAATCATGTGGTATTATGTTTGATTATAAAAACTTTCATGAACTTGAACAAGCAACTGTTGCGTTTGGACAAGGTATATCTGTAACTCCATTACAATTGGTAACTGCTATTTGTGCTTGTGTCAATGGTGGCTATTTGTTACAACCGCATATTTTAAAAGAAATCAGTAATAGTTCTAATAATGAAATTGTTAAAGAAGTTAAAAAGAAAGTTAAAAGACAAGTTATTGATGAAGAAACTTCTAGAAAAGTAAGAGATGCCCTAGAAAGTGTTGTGACAGATGGTGGAGGTAGAAATGCTTATATAGATGGTTATCGTATAGGAGGTAAAACAGGAACAGCACAAAAGGCAGTTAATGGGAGCTATGTAGGAGGAGGTTATATTCTTTCTTTTGTAGGGATAGCACCAATCGATAATCCTCAAATTGTTTTATATATTGCGATGGATAATCCTAAAAACTGTATTCAATATGGAGGGACAACAGTTGCTCCAATTGCTAGAAAAATGCTTTTAGATATATTGCCTGCTTTGAATGTTAAAAAAGTTAAATCTCAAAGACAAAAAGCATATTCTATAATGGATAAAAGAACGATCAAAGTAGAAAATTATATTGGTAAAAAAAGAAGTGAAGTTCAAAATATTTCTTTACGTTTTACTTTTGTTGGTAAAGGGACGAAGGTTATAGACCAATTACCAAGAAAAGGAGAGTATGTGGAAGAAGGAGATACAATTGTTATTATGTTAGGGGAATAATATGTTTTGAGATTTGTAGATTCATATGATGATATAGAATATAATTTAAATATAAAATAACAATTGTAAAGGAATTTAGGTGATAGTGATGAATTATGATAAATTTCCAGAAATAAATATAAGTGGATATGAAAATGAAGCTTATACAGGTAAATCAGAAATAAAAAAATATTTAGAAAATCTTGGACAAAAAGAAAATTATTGTTTAACTGTAGATTGTTATCCAGGTGTCGATGACGAAATCTTTGATTTAATTAAAGAAATTTACAAACCTGATTTCGTGATTAAAAGTGAAGATGTATTTTATGAAAAAGATGAACTTAATAAAATGATGAAGCCTTTTTTAACAGAAAATCGTGTAAGAGGAGTCATGTATTATGGAAAGATGGATGATTTTATTGATGATATAAAATTGGGTCAATATCAATCACTTGCTAGTCAAAAAGGTAGAGTTTTGATTTATGGTGTTGGAGCAAGTTATATTGATAAAGGAAATACTTTGATTTATTGTGATCTTGCTCGTTGGGAAATTCAATTGAGATATCGAAAGGGTATGCCTAATTTTAAACAAGATAATGATGATGAAGATGTTTTGAAGAAAATAAAGAGAGGTTTCTTTATTGAATGGAGAATTGCTGATAAGCATAAAATGGATATTTTTGAAAATATTGATTATTTTCTTGATAGTAATCAAAAAGGAAATCCCAAAATTGCTACTGGAAATGCCTTAAGAAGAGCATTAAAAAAGACAACTCAACGACCATTTAGACTTGTTCCTTACTTTGATCCAGGAGTTTGGGGTGGACAATGGATGAAAAAAAATTGTGGCCTTGATGAAAAACAAAATAACTATGCTTGGAGTTTTGATGGTGTTCCAGAAGAAAATAGTCTTTATTTTAGATTTGGAGATACACGTATAGAAATTCCAGCGATGGATTTGGTTTTGTATCAACCAGTAGAGTTGTTAGGAATGAAAAATTATTGTCGCTTTGGTGCTGAATTTCCTATTCGTTTTGATTTTCTAGATACAATTGATGGAGAAAATTTAAGTTTACAAGTGCATCCTTTAACTGAATATATTAAATCTCATTTTGGAATGACTTATACTCAAGATGAAAGTTATTATATATTAGATTGTAAAGATGATGGTGGTGTTTATTTAGGTTTAAAAGAAGGTATTGATAAAAATCAAATGTTAACAGATTTGAAACGTGCTCAAGAAGGTCATATTTCATTTAACGCTGAAAAGTATATTAATAAGTTTCATGCTAAAAAACATGATCATTTCTTAATACCTGCAGGAACAATTCATTGTTCTTCTAAAAATTGTATGGTTTTAGAAATTAGTGCAACACCTTATATTTTTACTTTTAAATTATGGGATTGGGATCGTCTAGGGTTAGATGGTTTACCTAGACCGATTCATATTGAAGATGGTGAAAAAAATATTCAATGGAATAGAACAACATCTTGGGTTAAAGATAATTTAGTAAATCATGTTGAAGTGATTCATGACGAGGATGATTATCTTGAAGAAAAAACAGGATTACATGAATTAGAATTTATAGAAACACGCCGTTTTACAAGTAATCAAATCACCTATCATCAAACAGATCATGGATTTAATATGTTAAATTTAGTTGAAGGGCAAGCAGCACTTATTGAAAGTCCTAAAAATGAATTTGAACCTTATACAGTACATTATGCAGAAACATTTATTGTTCCTGCAAATGTTAAAGAATATACAATTAGACCTTTAAATGATGAAACAATAAAAGTTATTAAAGCATATGTTAGAAATTAAGCGGGCAAAAGTCCGCTTTTATATTGCTTTTATTATCGAATATCGATATAATGGAGCTGAGATAAATATCGATATTCGATAAAGGGGTGAGAAAATGGCTAGAAAAGAATTTGAAACATTAACACCACAAATGTTTTATATCTTACTTGCACTTTATGATCCATTATGTGGTTTAGAAATAATGGAAAAGGTAAATGAAATGACAGAAGGTGATGTTAAAGTGGGTGCAGGAACACTTTATGCATTGTTGCCACGTTTTGAAAATATAGGATATATTCAATTATTAAAAGAGGAAAATAAAAGAAAAATATACATAATTACTCAAAAAGGAAAAGAAAGACTTGAATTAGAAAAGGAAAGGATGCAAAAACAAATTATTTTGTTTATGAAAAAGGATTATGAAGATGAAATATAAGTATACATTTTTAAAAAATAGATTATTTTATGATGAAATATTAATTCCTTATCTAGATAAAATGTCTAAAAAAGGATGGAATCTTGTATCAGTTAATTCGCTTTTTAAGTTTGAAAAATCATCACAAGTTTATAAATATCAAGTAGATTATAATCCATTAACGGATGACTATTTAGAAACTTTAGATTATTTAGGATATGAACATGTTTGTTGTATGCAAGATATGCATATTTATCGAAATGTTAATTTAGATGCAGAAGATTTATCAAGTGATGAAGATATTTTATGTGAAGCAAAATTAAAAATGTTTAAACCTTGGGCAATTGCTATGTGTATTCTTGCGGCTGTGATCTTTTATGGGTTTACAAGTTTCTTTTCTTGGTTGTACCGTTTTTCTTGGGGTTCGATATTTTTAAATTTAAATGTTTGTTTTAGTTTATTTCTTATCTATGTAGGTTGTTTTTTATGGCTATTTGCAGCATTGTTTATTTATTTAAAGAGACGTGCTTTAAAGAAAAGAACGTATTCTTATCAAAAGTTTAAATATTTAGATGGTTTTGTTCATATATTTATAGATATTTTAGCTATTTTGATGATTGGAATGTTATTTGTTTTGAAAATGAATAACTTAAGTTCACTTTTAAGCTTTTTGGGTTATTTTATATTAATTACATTATTTGCGACAATTATTAATACAAAAATTCCTTTAATTAAAAATCCAATCAAAAAGAAAATAGCAGTGATTGTTTCTGTTGCTGTTTTTGTAGGTGTTTACTTTTTGTATAATGAAATTGATTTTTCTAAATTAGATAAACAAGAAGTGACGATTACTTTACCAAAAAACAAAAGAATAGATGAAAAGAATTCAAATCTACTTGTTGATACGACAACTTTTATTCAAAAAATAGGTAAAGATAAAGATGATGGAGAAGCAATTTATTCTTTTGAAGGTTATTATCAATGTTTAAATACTTTTGTTTCAAAAAATATTTTTAAAGAATTGGTTCTTGAACGTGAAAGACAAACAAGAATGCCAAGTGATAAAGAGATTGATCAAATCGTTGAAGAAAAAGGTTCATGGCGTAGTGATGAAATTGGATATAATACGTATCAAAATGTTTTAAAGAAATTTAAAAAAGGAAAATCAAAGTATTTTGATCAAGTTGTTGAAATTGGTCATTATCAATTAGGAATCAAAGGTAAAAAAGTGTTAGTTGTATATGATGAAGATATTGATGATTTTTATCATCATTACATAAACTTTATACAAAAATAATGGTATATGTCAAGCAAAAATGAAAATGTCTCAAAAAAAGTTAAACATTAGCACCAGAACG
>NZ_JBKYAR010000055.1:0-4886 GCF_047023275.1 Faecalibacillus sp.
AAAGTGAGAATAACGGAGTTAAATCAAAAGATGTGTCAGATGGTTAATTAAGTTAATAAATATAATGAAAATGAATTGAATAAACAACGGTAGGTGAGGTTGCCGCAGGGATTTGGATATCCTAAGATTACTGCCGCAAAATTGTGGAGACACAATGCGCTGGTTAGCAGATAAAGTCGCAAAGGCTTTGTTTAATGTAATTGATATGCCCTGTGATACTAAAGCTTGAACGGATGAAATGGAATAGAACATCGCTCAAGCAGCGATGTTTTTTTGTAAGGAGGTGAGTTATATGGACGAGGGTTGTCAAAGGCAAATTCAAAGAAGGAGGAAATATCAAAATGAAAAAAGAATTATTGCTAGAATTATTAAATACAAAACAATACAAACAATTACATACTTTATTAATGGAAAACAATGCTGTCGATATAGCTTATCTTTTACAACAAATACAAATAGATGATTGTGCTATTGCTTTTCGCTTACTTTCTAAAAAGAAAGCAGCACAAGTATTTTCAAATATGGATATTAAAATGCAAAGTCAACTTGTAGAATTGTTTAGTGAAAAAGAGTTAGAATCATTGATTGAAAATCAATATATGGATGATCTTGTAGATTTAATCGAAGAATTGCCTGCAAATTTAGTAACTAGACTTTTAAAACATGTCGATGAAAATCAAAGAAAAGTCATCAATTAACTTTTGAGTTATCCTAAAGATAGTGCTGGAACAATTATGACTACTGAATTTCTTTCTTTAAAGAAAGAAATTCAACTTAAAGATGCTTTAACTTATATTAAACAAAATGGAAATCATTGTAAAAGCATTTACACAAGTTATGTCTGCCAAGATAAGAAATTAATAGGAATTGTTTCGACGAAAGATATTTTATTAAATGATGAAAATAAAAGTATTGAAGAAATTATGAAAGAAGATTTTCAATATGTTTATACTCATACAGATCAAGAAGAAGTTGTTAATATTTTTAGAAAATATGATTTAGTTGTTTTACCTGTTTTAGATGATGAAAAAATGCTTGTAGGAATTGTGACAGTTGATGATGTCATGGATGTTATGGTAGATGAAACTAGTGAAGATATTTCTAAAATGGCTGCTGTAGAACCACATGATAAAAGTTATTTTGAAACATCTGTTTTTGAACATGCTAAACATCGTATTATTTGGTTACTTGTATTGATGTTTTCTGCAACACTTACAGGAAGTATTATTACAAGATATGAAAATGCTTTTCAAGCAGTACCTTTATTAGTCTCATTTATTCCTATGTTGATGGATACAGGAGGAAATTGTGGCTCTCAAAGTTCTACTTTAATTATTAGAGGGATTGCTTTAAATGAAATACGTTTTAAAGAAATTTTTAAAGTGATGTTTAAAGAATTTAGAATTGCATTAGTAGTAGGGGTGATTTTAGCGATTGCTAATGGATTTAGAATTTATGTGATGTATCAAGACCTTAATATTGCTTTTGTGATTGCTTTATCTTTAATTGTAACAGTTATTTTATCTAAATTAATTGGTTGTATTCTTCCTTTAGTTGCCAATCAAATTGGTTTAGATCCAGCAATTATGGCTTCACCACTTATTACAACAATTGTAGATACATGCTCTATTCTTGTTTATTTCAATATTGCTGTACACATTTTTAACTTATAAATTTTGTGCTACAATATAGAAAAATAAATGGGGGATGAAAAAATGGAAATAAAAACAGTTGCTGTTTTAGGTGCTGGAGCAGTAGGTTCATATATTATTTGGGGATTAGACAAAAAAGTAAAATTAGGTGTTATTGGAGAAGGTGAACGTGCTAAACGTTTACAAAAGGGATGTTTGATCAATGATCAAATGTATTATCCAGAAGTATGGTCACCGACAGAAGCACATGGAGTGGATTTATTGATTGTTTCTTTAAAATATGGTGCTTTGAAAGATGCCTTAAAATCTATTCAAACAATTGTTGACGATCATACAATTGTCATGTCTTTAATGAATGGTGTAGATAGTGAAGAAATCATTGGAGAAGTCATAGGTAAAGAACATCTCATGCCATCTTTAATTAAGATTGCTTCACATAAAGAAAATGGTTATTGCTTTGATCCTGAAACAACCATTGGGATTGTTTTTGGAGAATTGCAAGCACCTTATCAAAGCAAACGTGTACAAGCAATAGAATCATTATTTGAAAATACAGGGATTCATTATCGTGTAAGTAATTATATTCAAGAAGAAATTTGGAGTAAATTTCGTTTAAATGTATGTAATAATTTACCTCAAGCTATTTTAGGAGCTGGAGTAGGATGTTATCGTGATAGTGAACATATGAAATTTATTCAAGATGGTTTACGTCATGAACTTGAAACCATTGCGCATGCTAAAGGAATTGATTTAAGTAAAGCTGATTCTTCTTCGACGCGAGGAAGTGCTGTACCTGCAACTGCTCGTTATTCTACATTGCAAGATTTAGATGCTAAACGTCATAGTGAAATTGATATGTTTTCTGGAGCTTTAATCAAAATGGGTAAAGAACTTCACATTCCTACACCTTATAATGAATATACTTATCATATGATAAAAGCACTTGAAGAAAAGAATGATGGATTATTTGATTATGATCAAGAAAATCAAAGAAATATGTGCTCGAAATAAGAAGATAGCAAATGTTATCTTCTTTTTTTATAAAATCAATCTTTTTATTATGTAAAAAATGATTTTTTTCTTTAAAAGTTTGAACATTATGATAAAATGAACAAGGTGGAGGTGGTAAAAATGATAGTAGACCCGTTATCCGGTGGACACAATGATAATAGTGAGGATCATTTACCACCGTCGGTAAAGTTCCTCTTTAAATAAGAGGGGGAAAATAAATGATAAAACAAATGACTTCTGAAGAATTAAAGAATTTAATTCTTCACGGGAATAAAGAAATAATTAAAGAAGTTTTAGAAAATATTCACCCGGCAGATATCCTTGATATTTTGCATGAAGATGAAGATTCATCAAAAGAAATCTTAGAACATTTACCAAATGAAGTTATTGGTGATATTTTAGATGAAGAAGATGATGAAGAACTTATCTTAGAATGGTTGAATTTATTTTCAAAATATAAACAAAAACAAATCTTAGATGAAGTTAGCCATGACGTTATTACGGATGTTATTGGATCAATCGAAGATGAAGATGAAAAAAATGCTTTTTTAGAATTGTTGGAAGATGACGATAAAGAAGATGTCAAACAGTTATTACAATATAACCCAGAAACTGCTGGGGGAATTATGACAACTGAGTATTTAGATATCCATGCAAATAATACAGTTAAAGAAACATTATTATTTTTACAAACAACTGAAGAAGAACCAAGACATTATCTTTACGTTGTTGATAAGGAAAATGTGTTAAAGGGAGTTGTTTCTTTAGGTGATATCGTTACAAGTACCTTTGATACACCAATGCTTGAGATTACAAATCAAAATGTTAAAGCTGTTTATTATTATGAAGACCAAGAAGAAGTTGCGAAGACTTTTAGTAAATATGGATATATTTTGATGCCTGTTATAGATGAACAACATCATTTATTAGGCGTTATTGATATCGATGATGTTATGGATGTCATCGAAGAAGAAACAACTGAAGACATGAACTTATTAGGAGGGGTTGGTTCTGAAGAACGTTTAGATTCAACGCTTGTAGAATCATTTAAAAACCGTATTCCTTGGTTGATTGTCAATCTTTTTACAGCAATTATGGCTTCAAGTGTTGTTAGTGTCTTTGAAGGAACAATTGCTAAGGTTGTTGCTCTTGCAACGATTAGCCCGATTATTACAGGAATGGGTGGTAATGCCGGAACACAAACTTTAACTATTGTTGTTCGTGGTTTATCACTAGGAGAATTAGATAAAGAAAATGCTCGCAAAGTTTTATTAAAAGAAATTGGACTTGGTATTTTAAATGGTGTTATCATTGGGGCATTAGTTTCAGTAGGGGCTTGGTTCTTTGCTGGTAATCCATGGTTTGGTGTTGTAGCTGGACTTGCCATGATTTGTAACATGATTGTTGCAACACTTGCAGGTTATTTTGTACCGGTTATTTTAGATAGATTTCATGTTGATCCAGCTCTTGCAAGTGGAGTTTTTGTAACAACATGTACAGATATGTTTGGATTCTTTGCTTTTTTAGGACTTGCAACCATTTTAATGTCACATTTACTCTAATAAAAAACATTGGAAAAAAATCCAATGTTTTTTTATATAAGTTGATATTTTTTCATGGTTTTATAAATACCATCTTCAGCAATGTCATCACATACTTCATCAGCAATTGCTTTTAAACCCTCTTTAGCGTTACCAACAGCAATACCGACATGGCAATACTCTAACATATCAGCATCATTCATGCCATCACCAAAGGCAAAAGTATTTTCTTGAGGAATGTTTAAATGTTTGATGAGTGTTTCAATGGCACTTGCTTTGTTAACACCGACAACGGATAATTCTCCTGAATCATCTCCAAAAGCAGGAACGGTACAATGAATAACATTGAATGCATCAGAAAAGTTATCTATAATTGTTTGAAAAGGAATATCTTTATTTTCTAAAAAACAAATTTTATTGACATCACTACGATACATACTTTCTCCCTCTATTAAAGATGTAATAAAGTGACTTGGTTGTTCAGCTTTTTTCTTTCTAGCCTTTTCATCATTTTCTAAATCGCCATAAGTAATCATTTCTAAGCGAGGTACTAAATTTTCACTAGCAAACAAACCACCATTACTTTCAAGATAATAGTCATAATCATTTTCTTCAAAAAAATCTACAACACGATGGACATCTTTATCAGATACTTTTTTATGATAAAGCATGTCTTCACCAA
>NZ_JBKYAR010000056.1:0-4103 GCF_047023275.1 Faecalibacillus sp.
AAAAGAGATAGCTTTCGCTATCTCTTAAGCCCCTCCACTATTGACACGGAGCCAGTTTTTGCTGTTTCATTGTTCTTTTTCTGTTTTCGGCTGTTTATTTTATTTTGTTACAGCCCCTTAAATTTTTTTACATATAGCAATTGCTAGAGAATGAGGTCCAATATGACAAGAAACACTTAATGATAAAGGATCACAAATAATATTTTCTCCTGGATAAATTTCTTCAAGTTCTTTCTTTAATTCTAAAGCAGGTTCTTCATCATAAGTATAAGCGACACAAATATGCACATTATGATAATCATCCCCAAAACGTTCTTTAATATCTTTGGCGATTGCTTCTTTCATAATTTTAGTTCCTCTAGCCATTGTTCTTGTTTTAGCAAAAGAATCTAATTTTTCACCTTGTATCTGTAAAATAGGTTTGATCTTTAACATTCCTCCTAATAAAGCCGCAGCTGGAGTGATACGACCACCTTTTTTTAAGTAATCAAGCGTATTAACAGTAATATAAATAGAAGCATTTAATTTATTTTTAGTTAAAATATCACAAATTTCTTGTCCTGATTTCCCTTGATCAGCTAATCTTTTAGCATCAATAACATCGTATTTTTGAGTAACAGAGATACGTTGACTATCTACAACGAAAACACGATTATCGTATTCTTGAGATAGCATCATAGCTGTTTGGCATGAACCACTTAATCCACTAGACATTGGAATATGAACGATTTCATCATAATCATTTAGAATTTGATCCCATAATTCTTTAACATTTCCTACAACTGGTTGTGAAGTGAAAATTTCAGCACCACTTAATTGTTTTTCAAAAAATTCTTCATGAGTCAAATTTATATCTTCATAGTATGTTTGGTCATCAATAGTAAAAGGCATTGGCAAAACAAAAATACCAAGTTCTTTTGCTTCTTTTTGACGAATACCTGCATTACTATCAGTCACGATTGCGACTTTTTTCATAACACCACTCCATTTCTAGTATAATCACAAGCACATAATAACAGTTATGGCGATAAAATTCAAATAATATAAGCATATCACTTGTAAAAAAAAAGAGTTTTGGCATAATATAATAGAGGTGAAATTATGGAAATTATTACAGATGTACAATATGATGAAGTTATTTCTAAAGGCGTTGTTGTGATTGATTTCTTTGCTAATTGGTGTGGTCCATGTAAAATGTTAGCACCTGTTTTAGAAGAAGTTGCTCAAGAATTACCAACAGTTACATTTGCAAAAGTAGATGTTGACCAAGATCCTTCATTAGCAGGAAGATATGGAATTCAATCAATTCCACATTTAGTCATCTTCAAAGATGGAAAAGCAGTCGATCAAATCAGTGGTTTTGTTGGAAAAGATGTTATCTTAGAAAAACTTAATCCTTTATTATAATAGGCAGTTTTGCCTATTTTTACATATGATAAAAAATATTGTTTTAGATATGGGAAATGTTTGTTGTAAATGGGATGTTTCCTATATAGCAAGTCATCTTTCATCTTCTTTAGAAGATAAAGAATATATTATTAAACATTTATTTCAAACAAAACAATGGGCTTTACTTGATCGAGGAGCTATTTCTTTACAAGATGCAAAAAAACAATTGCTTGAACAAATTCCAAATGAAAAAAGAAATCTAATCGAAAATGCTTTTGAACATTGGTTTGATTATTTTGATCAGTTTGATGAAATGGAAGAATTTATTAAAAGATATAAGGATAAAGGCTATCAATTTTATTTATTATCTAATTGCTCTTTACAATTTTATCAATATTATCAATCAAAACCAATTTTTCAACACTTTAATGAACTTTATACATCCGCAAAATATCAAAAAATCAAACCTAATTTAGATATTTATCAAGATTTTTTAAATCGTTATCATTTAAAAGCTAATGAATGTCTTTTTGTTGATGATTTAAAAGAAAATATCGATGCGGCTATAAAGGTAGGAATGAAAGGGTTTGTTTATCATCAAAATGTTCAAGAATTAGAAAATTATGTAGAAAATAATTTATAAAAGTATGTTTTATCATTTTTTGTGATAAATACCATACTTTTTTTCTTTACCTATGGATAATTTGTGATAGAATATGTGCGGAAACGTAAGAGAGGAAGAGCATTTATGACAAAAAAGAAGAATAATTGGTATATAAAACATAAAAAACCGGTTTTATTTTGTGTAATTATTGTTTTAATACTTCTTATTATTTATTTAGCAGGTATGCTATATTATAATGGTAAGTTTTTAAATGGAACAATAGTTGACGGTAGTGATGTTGGGGGAATGACATTAGAAAAGGCTAATGACCAATTGTCTAAAAAGGTAAGTGATCAATCATTAGAACTTGTTTTTAATGATGGACAAAGTGAAGTTTTACAGGCTAAACAATTAGGGGTTTCTTATAATAAGGATAATTCTTTAAATCAATTAATGGAAAAACAAAATAAATGGGCATGGTTTTTAGGCTTTTTTCAAAAAGAAAAAAATACTTTAACTGATTTAATACAAATAAGTGATGAGAATTTGACAAATGGGTTATCTTCAATGCAACATGCTAAAGAAGAAAATCAAGTAGCACCAACAGATGCTTATATAGAATATAAAGATGGAAATTTCTCAATTGTTGAAGAAACATTAGGTTCTAAACTTAATACAGAAGAATTGATGAAAAATATTAAAGTAGCCTTAAGTGAAGGAAAACAACAATTAGATGTTACAAAAGCAAATGGTTATGTTAAACCTCAAGTTTATAAAGATGATCAAGATTTAAATAATCGTTTAAAAGCAGCTAAAGAATATTGTTTATCAAAGATTACTTATACAACACCTAAAGGAAAAGAAATTGTTTTAGATGGTAGTACGCTTGTTACTTGGTTAAGTAAACAAGATGATGGAAGTTATACAAAAGATGAAAGTGTTTTTAAAGAAAAACTAACAGCGTTTGTTAAAAGTCTTGCTAGTCAATATAATTCTATTGGAGCAACAAGAACATTTACTGGAAAAGATGGACAAAGTCATACAGTTAGTGGTGGAACTTATGGATTTAGAGTTTCTACTGATAGTGAAGTAAGTGCATTATTAAAAATGATTAATGAAAATAAGAGTGAAAATAATAGAACACCAGAACATACAGGACAACTTTCTTCAGGAGAAAATGGTGGACTTGGGACAACTTATTTAGAAATCAATATTACAAAACAACATTTATGGTTTGTTAAAGATGGAAGTGTTGTTTTAGAAAGTGATTTTGTAAGTGGTAAAGAAAGTGATCCTACAAGACTTACACCAAGTGGTACATATTATATCTATAATAAAGAAAGAAATAGAGTTTTAAGAGGAACAAAACAACCAAATGGTAAATATGAATATGAATCACCAGTGTCATATTGGATGCCATTTAATAAAGGTATTGGATTACATGATGCTTCATGGAGAAGTTCGTTTGGTGGAAATATTTATGTTAATAGCGGTTCACATGGATGTATCAATTTGCCAACAGGTTTTGCAGGAAGCCTATATTCACAAATCTATGTTAACTTACCAGTTGTTGTTTATAGATAAAAAAAGAGATTGCCGAAGCAATCTCCTTTTTTATACATTATTTTACAACAACGTTTTGTGCTTGTGGACCACGATCAGTTTCTACTACATCATAGTCAACAGTTTGACCTTCTTCTAATGTTTTGTATCCATCAGCTTGAATTGCAGAGAAGTGAACAAAAATGTCTTTTCCTTCTTCGCTAGTGATAAATCCAAATCCTTTTTCGGCATTAAACCATTTTACTTTTCCGACAGCCATGTCAGGTACCTCCTATAAAAATTACAAATGGAAATACTCTATGTATAAAATCGCAAATATGAGATTGTGTACATAAAGTGAAATACAACTTCCTCATATTTGAGATATTTTGGAAAATCATATAAAACCTTTGCATATCTATTATATCATTACAAAAAATATTTTGTAAACAGTTTCAATTTATTTTTTTAATGATAAACCTAACTAAAGATAAATGTTGGTGATAACACCTGATAATGTCAGTCTAACTATTTATAATAGAAAGCTTACCATTTTGATTTGTTCTAT
>NZ_JBKYAR010000057.1:0-3679 GCF_047023275.1 Faecalibacillus sp.
TCTCATTGACGTTGTGTTTTATTCTTTCTCGTTCAGTTTTCAATGTCCTCTCACTTGACTCTCTCGTCGAGTGCCCATTTATATTACCATCTCTTCTTACTTTTGTAAAGCTTTTTCTCTATCTTTTTTTCGTTTTCTCTCTCTTTCCCTCTTTTTCTGCCTTTATATCAACGTTTTTTTATTTTATCTTTTTTGATGTTTTTTTATGTTTTGGTGTTTATAGAGTATTTCAGATATTGTAAAAAGAAAAATTATTATACTTTTATACTTATTTTCTTAATTAACCATCTGACACATCTTTTGATTTAACTCCGTTATTCTCACTTTAAACCGAGGAGTATAATCTATCACTTCTTTAAAATATTATATACTTTTCTTAAAGAGGTGGATACTATGGCTAAAAATCAAAAACCAAAAAAGGATTCTTTAATTACTTTAACTAGAAAATATGCAAATAATCATGATGAATGTGTAAAATTCTTTTTTAAAATGAAATGGCCTGTTGGCTTTTACTGTGAAAAATGTGGATGTACACATTACTATTCCATTAAAAGAGGTGATGTCTTTCAATGTAAAGAATGTGGTCATCAACATTACTTACTTTCTAATACTATATTTCAAGATAATAAGCTAGATCTTTATAAATTGATTTTAGGAATGTATCTCTTTTTTACGGCAAATAAAGGTTTGTCTGCGATTGAATTAGCTAATGAATTAGAAATAAATTATAAAACAGCGCTATTACTTTGTAGAAAATGTAGGATTCTTATGTCCCAAAGTAACAGTGAAAAAATTCTGGACAGCTTTTTTTATGAAGCAGACGTTGCTTATATAGGCTCAAAAAGTAAAGAAGAACACAAACAAGGAGTTGCTACTGAACAGCAACCCTTTTTAGTAATGTTATCAACAGATAAAGAAAATAAATATCCAAAATTTTTAAAATTAATGCCAGTAGCTGTAGATAGTACAAATAATATTGTTAGATTCATCTCAAAAAAAGCAATACTTTCAAAAGAAAGAATACTAAACACTGATGGAAAAACAACTTTTTTAGGATTAACTGATAAAATAACATTAAAATCAGAAAAAATACTCTATGATGAAGAAAATCATAGATTGTATTGGCTTAATGTATTAATTGGTGATATAAAGAATAATATTACTGGTATATATCATGGAGTAACTAAACGTGACTTACCTTTGTTTTTGAATGAACAAGAATGGCGTTTCAACCATAGATATACTGGAAAGAACTTCATGAACAAAATACAGAAATATGTTTTGAAATCACATCCATGTCCTAAAAAAGCAATTATTACTGTACTCAATTTATCCGAACCATACTATGCACATGTGTCAGATGGTTAATTAAGCTTATTTTTATAAAAAAGAAACCCTTAAATAAAGGCTTCTTTATAATATTTTATTTAGCTTTTTCTTTTTAATTTCATCAACAAGATCACTTGTTAACATCTCTTTGACAAAAGCTTTTGCACTTCCATTTTCCCCGGTATAATCCCGTCTTTGACAGTTAAATAAACAAAACCCCTTCAAAATAGCGATGTTTGAAGGGGTTTTCTATCTCTAAAATGTAGTAATATTTTTTATTTTTTAGTCTTTTTTATAATTTTTTTCATATTTTTTTCACTCACTATCTGATAATCTGTTCTGAAATCAAACGATTCATGTAATAAATCTGTCATTTCATTTCGTGTATAGGTTGGTACATAACCATTTCCTTCAAAATGTTGAAAGTTATAATCTTTTAAGATATCTATCAATGTTTCAACCGATATTTTATTATCCGTTTTACTTTCTATTATTCTAATAAACATCAATGCCAAAAAACAAGTTAGAAAATGTGCCTTGATCCTGTTGTCTTTTTGAAGATAGACAGGTCTTGCTTTGAATTCACTTTTCATTATTCTAAATGATTCTTCTATTTCCCATCTTCTTTTATTTATGGCAATTATGTCTTTTATATCATCATTCAATGTAGTACATACTGCATAGAATCCATCATATTTTTCTTCTTCCAAAATCTTTTCTTCATCGATTACTATTTCGGTTTCATTTGCCACTTCACCACTGTCCGTATATTTTATTTCCTTTAAGAATCGTGTTGGACTGTTTTGATTTTTATGAATGATTTTTTGGTTTTTTGATGCTGCTTTTTTAGCACGTTCTATCTGATTGTTTCGAATATGCCTTTGGTAAGCACGATATTTTGGTGAAAAGGATACGATGATCCTTTGTTCGATTCCATTTTCATTGATCCATCTTTCTTTATACCATATTCCTTCTTCATGATCTTCATTATTATCACAAGACTGCTTGAGTGCAGCTATATTTATATTTTTTATTTCATCTTTTTCCCATCCATCCTCACTCAATGCCCAATCCTTTATGTGCTTTTTTATTTGCTTCAGTGATTGCGTAACTATATAAGAACGTTCGTTTTTATTGTTGAATTTTCTATTGTCGGTAGATGCAAGACCTGCATCAGTACATACAACGAATTTTGATAGTTGAAAATCCTTAATGATCTTTTTTTCTAATGGAACAAGTGAAGGCTGTTCACTTTCATTGCCTGGAAATAGGACAAATGATAATGGGAAACCGTTGCCGTCTAAAAACAGTCCCATTTGAATAATAGGAAGAGGTCTGTGTTCCTTGCCTTTGCCGTATTTACAGCTGCCACGTTCATCTTCAATTTCAAAAAAATAATTAGTACAGTCATAGTAAAGAACAGAGGTATTTCTTTTCACTACATTTTTTGATTTTTCATAAAGAAATTCCTGAATATAATCTGTCTTTTCGGCAAGTACATCCAGCGCCCTGTAAATATGATGAATTTCAAAAGAAGGCTGTTCGATAAATTTCTTTGAATCATCAAAAGTAGAATATTTACTTGAAGGGTAAAGAATTCTGGAGTAGATCAGTCTAGACAGGATATTAGAGAGATCATATTGAAAATTATAATCATTTTTGATATCTTCACACATCTTATCCAGCTTAAGATCATAAAAAATATCCTGTAAAAACAAATAGCCCCCATTATATAAAGATTGTTTGTTCATTTCTAACAGTTTTGACTGAGAAAGGGAAAGCAAAACGATATCGGTATCACGTTTTTCTTTTTCAGTCATTTCTTTAGCTACATTTTTTGCCCAAGCAATGACTTCATCTTCGTTGTTGTTATGCAAAGGCAATAATTGAGACATTGTCCCAAGTTTTTTAACAGTTTTAGAGGTAGTCTTACCATTTTTTCTAAAAGACTTTTTAATATAAAGAGATTTTGAATTTTTAGATTGAGAAATAACAAGATTCATATGTATCAGCTCCTGTGGATATTATACCACAGATTACCACATAATACTACATATTACCACAAACAAATTTAATAAATTTGACAATAAAAAAACTCAAAAAGCTATGCAGGACAAGCGTTTTGAGTATATTGAATGCTAGCTGAATATCGGTGAACTGTCAAACTCCCGTTTCCCTCTTTTTCTGCCTTTATATCAACGTTTTTTTATTTTATCTTTTTTGATGTTTTTTTATGTTTTGGTGTTTATAGAGTATTTCAGATATTGTAAAAAGAAAAATTATTATACTTTTATACTTATTTTTATAAAAAAGAAACCCTTAAATAAAGGCTTCTTTATAATATTTTATT
>NZ_JBKYAR010000058.1:0-3390 GCF_047023275.1 Faecalibacillus sp.
ATCTATAAATATATAAAAAAATCGTATAATAATGATATCTGATCTGTAAAACACAAAATCTTCTTTGCCAAATAATAATGATAATAGATAAAAACATCGCTATAAAATGAAAAGGCAAAAATAACGAAGATAAAATAATTTGTAAAATCAAACAAACACCTACTAGAAACTGCATTTTTTTGATTCTAATTAACATAACACCACCATTTTATTTTATGAAGGAAACAAAAAAAGAGCACTTATTTAGCATGCTCTTGTAAACTTTTTGCAAGCTGTGCTGGACAACTTGTAGGTTTTGCTCCACATTTGATGTCTTTTAAACGTTCAATGACTTCATCTACTTTCATACCCTTTGCTAGTGCAGCAACTCCTTGAGTATTTCCTGAACATCCACCTGTAAAGACAACATTTTTAACAATCCCATCTTCAACTTCTACATGGATATTTCTTGAACAGACACCTCTTGGTGTATAATCGTATTCCATTTTTATTCCTTCTTCCTATTTTCTTGTAAGTTTAGCAATTGATGTCACGTATGATTGATACATATGACTATCTACTGCTTTGATCTCTTCTACTTTATAATATTTTGATAATTCTTGCAAATCTTTTGCAAGCATAGATGTTGAAGAATTCATATAAATAACTGTTTGTACTTTTCCAAGTCTTAAAGTGTCTTTTAATTCATTAGAAATCCCATTGACTCCTTGAATAATAACTGTATCATACACTTTCTTTTTCGCAAAAGTAATCATTTTCTTAATTGGTTGACCATAAACAAATTTAATATTTTCTTTTCCTGATAATTTAGCATTATAAGTAGCACTTTCAATATTATCTTTCTTTTCATCAATAGCAACAACATCTTGATCTAGATTCATTTCTAAAATACCATTTTCACAATTAATAGAAATAATCTTTTTACTTCCTTTAACCATTGTTTTAACAATCTTATTTCTAATTTCAAAAGATTCTAAATGATCAGGTAAAGTTGTTTTAACAGACATAATATATTTTTTACCATCACAAATAAATTCTTCTTTCGTATTTCCAAAAATCTTCTTATAACCTTGACTTTCAAAATCTTGATATTTAGAAGTATTAATTGACATAAATAAACCATTGACTTGTTTTAATTTTTTAATATCACTTACCACTTCATCTTTTAAACCATCTTTTCCTGTAATAATGATGACTTGTACTTTATCTTGGAAAACACGTAATTTAATAAATCTTAAACCAGTTCTAAATTTATCATTATATGTTTTACATTGATGATTATTAAAGATTTCTTCTAGTTGTAATAATGTTTGATTAATTAATGGATGTTGTTTCATACATCCTGTCATTACTGTTAAATATTTTGTTTCTCTTTGATAAATTCCAAAAGTAACTTTTCCTTTAAAATCTACAATAGGTAAATTAGCTTGTGTAAGGAAACCATTTTTTTGATTCATACCAATAATTTGATCAATTTTAATTTGTGAACGATCTAATTCTGTATACTTTTTTAAAGATTCTTTAATTAAATCTTTTTTATGTTTTAATTGTGCTGGATAAGCATAATGTAATAAATTACATCCCATACATTCTTTATTCGCACGACATGGATTTTTAACACGCATAGGTGAAGGTTTAATAACTCTAATTAAATCACCAAAATAATAATTTTTATTATTGTATTGTTTAGCATCAATTTCTACTTCTTCATTTAATAATGCCCCTTTAACAAAGACAATTTTACGATTAATGTAACCAATACCTTCTCCATTGATTCCCATTTTTTTAATTTCAACTGTTGTTTTCATATAGCCTCCTTAAAAAAGGAAAAGCATCTTATTGATGTTTTTCCTCTCCTTCTTCCTCTTCTTTCATTTCATGTATTATTAATCTAAGAAGTTCAATTCGATTCTTATGCATCTTTTCGATAATAATTGTAACTCCTGGAAATTCAATTTTATCTTTTATTTTAGGAACACCACTAAATTCTCCTAAAACAAGACCACCGATTGATTCAAAATCTTCTGATTCAAAATGAGTATCAATTTCATCATTGACCTCATTTAAATTTAAACTACCATCTACTAAATACTCATGATCATTGATTTTAACAATATCATCACTTGTATCATCATATTCATCATCAATTTCACCAACGATTTCTTCAACAATATCTTCAAAAGTAACAATTCCACTCATAACACCATATTCATCTAATACAATAGCAAGTGTTGCATGTTCCTTTCTCATTGAAGCAAAAACATCATTGACTTGATTAAATTCATAGACCACAAAAGTCTCTCTCATATACTTTTTAACATCAAAATGTTCTTTATCAATATCGATAAACAACAAATCTTTCATATTTAAAACACCAATAATTTCATCAAAAGACTCATCATGAATAGGATATCTAGAATACTGTGCATCATGATAAACATTCATTAATTCATCATATGTACAATCATCCGGTAAACTTTCAACATGAATACGTGGTGTCATAATCTCTTTGATTTCAGTTTCACCAAATTCAAAAACATTATGTATCATTTCTTTTTCTTCTTTTTCTAGAACACCTTCTTCATGGCCAACTGTTACAATTGTTTTCAATTCTTCTTCAGTTAAACTAGGGCCATGTTCTTGATTACCACCTAAAAGTTTAATAATAAATCCTGTAATAATATTCAACACAAAAACAACTGGTTTAGTAATTACACAAACAAAACGAATAAATGGTGCTAAAGCAAAAACTAATTTATCAGCGTTTTGAGTAGCAAGAGATTTAGGTGTGATTTCACCAAAAATCAAAATACACAATGTTACAACACCTGTTGCGATTGCAACTGTTTGTGCACCATCTCCAAAAATAGCCATAATCGTTGCTGTTGTAAGTGACGAAGCACCGATATTTACTAGGTTGTTTCCTACTAAAATAGCACTTAATAAACGATCTTGATCATCTAATAAAGACTCTACTAATTTTGCTTTTTTATTTCCTTCTTCAGCAAGTGTACGTATTTTAATTTTACTTACCGATAAAAAAGCTGTTTCACTACAAGAAAACAACGATGATAAAATTAATAAAATGATTAATGATATGATATTCATTATCTGGGCAGAATCCACTTTTACATTTCTCCTTTGATTCTATTATTGAAAATTATAATAGTATAATTACAAAAATTTGTCAATATACCATTATTTTTGTATAAAGTCTGATTCGAAAATGATAATGTCTTAATATATCCAATTTGATAATGTCCCACTAGTGGGACATTATCAAATCCATGTTAAACTATAACCTCAATGATTGGAGGTTATTATGAGAAAGGTTGAATGTTAAACCGCAGATTTAACACACCACACAACCGCAAATTATATTAACCATTA
>NZ_JBKYAR010000059.1:0-3342 GCF_047023275.1 Faecalibacillus sp.
AAGTTTGACTGACATTATTAGGTGTCATTACCAACATTTATCTTGAGTTAGGCTTTTAAAAATAAATAACAAGTAATCATAGTTACAATCATTAAAAATATTTGATAAAAAATAATAATATCAACCATTTTTATATCAATTAACAAAGCACCTAATAAAATATCAAATCTTAAAGTACCATAATAAGAGAAATGATAAATATTGACGCCACCCATTAAATTTGAAAGATAGGTAGGAAAAATCGTTCCTTCATTTCTTATTGCATGCCTTAAAGTATCAGCAATGGTAACATGTTGATTAAACCAATCTATTGAATTTCCAAATATCAAATGTTGACTTTTAACAAATAACAAAATAAATAATGGTATAATAGTTAAAAGCAACAGATATAAATAATCTTTTTTCTTCATCTTTTTTTACCTCGCTTTAATTCTAACAAGTTGTTCTTAATAATTCCCTTAATGATTTCTAAAGAAATCATAAACAAATATGGTAATTGTAAAGTTGATATTTAGAAAGTCTTAAGAATTCTTATGAATTATTATTAAGAAATAAATGATAAGGTATAATTGGTGATTGAAATGAAGAAAAGTGTTATTGTTATTTGTATACTGATTGTTTTAGGGTGTTTTTTTATTGATGATTCAAAATGTTTACATCAAAAATAGATTGATCAAATAGATTATCAAAGTAATCAAAAATTAATGATAGTGGCTCATCCCGATGATGAAACGATTTGGGGAGGAAGTCATTTATTAAAAGGACATTATATCGTTGTTTGTTTAACGAATGGTGATAATCCAATAAGGAAAAAAGAATTTATGAAAGTGATGAAAGAAACTCATAATCAAGGATTGATACTTGATTATCCAGATAAAATAGATGGAAAAAGAGATCAGTGGATTCATGTTAGACAAAAAATAGAAAAGGATGTTGCTTATATTCTTAATAAGAAAGATTGGAAGATGGTTGTTACTCACAATCCATTAGGTGAATATGGACATATTCATCATCGTTTAACGTCACAAATAGTAAGTATAGAGGCAACAAATCAAAATTTATATTACTTTGGAAAATATTATAAAAAAAATAAAGTGCCTGAAACATTAAATAAAATAAATCAACAAAATTATGATAATAAATTAGTATTAACTCAAAAGTATTCATCACAAAAGAAAGTTATGAAGCATTTAGATCATATGATGATGCATGAAAATTGGGTTAAAGCAAAGGATTGGAGAAGTTTATGAATGAAAAAATAATGATCGTAGATGATCATGAAGAAATTAGAGAAGTGATTCATGTTTTACTTACAAATGAAGGATATCAAATTATTGAAGCAAAGAATGGAAAAGAAGCTTTAGAATTATTAAATGATGAAATAGATCTGATTATTTTAGATGTCATGATGCCAGAGATGAATGGTTATCAAGTTTGTTTATTAATGAGAGAAAAAACAAATGCGCCTATTTTATTTTTAACGGCTAAAGGACAAGAAAGTGATAAAACATTAGGTTTTTCTAGTGGAGGAGATGATTATCTAACTAAACCTTTTTCTTATAACGAACTTAATGCAAGAGTAAAAGCACTGCTTAGACGTTATCGTGTTTATCAAGGAAAAGAAAATGAAGTCCCACTAACAAAGAAAAACTTGGTAGTTGATAATTTAGAAATAGATCAAGAACATAAAGAAGTGAAACTTAGAGGGAAAAGACTATCTTTAACGGATTCGGAATATGAAATTTTAGATTATTTATTGTTAAATAGAAAACAAGTTATCTCAGCTTGTCAGTTATTTGAAGCTATTTGGCATGAAAATTATTATTATGGTGCTAATAATACAATTATGGTACATATTCGTAATTTAAGAAAGAAAATAGAAGATGATCCACAAAATCCACGTATTATTAAAACAGTATGGGGAAAGGGGTATTATATTGATTAAAAAGAATTTAAGTTTATCTATGAAAATTATATTGTTACTTCTTTCTTCGGCTATTTTAGCTGTTTTATGCTATGGCTTATTTAGGGTTAATGTTACAGATTTTTATGATTTTGTTTATTCTATTGAAAATCCTTTTGATGAAGAACAATTTTTAAAAGATTTTAAAAAGGAAGCAAAAAACATTTCTATTTATTCTGAAAATAAAAATGATAAAAAAGATTTAAAAAAATTATTAAGAAAACATGATGCTTATACAAATGTTTATATCTACAATACAGAAGGTAATTATGTAGATGGTAGTTTTGGAAAAGTTCTTGATGAATCGGTAGGTTTTACACCTATATATATTTTAAAAAGTGATTTTGAACAATATGCTTTTAATAATTTTACTAATGAAAATATAAAATTTAAAGATGGTGAAGGTGATGTTTATGTTTGTTCTATGCATTTATTAAAATATATAAAATATTATTTTTATTGTGCTTTATTTGTTAGTTTATTGATTTTCTTTTTGCCTACATTTATTTTTATTAGAAAGAAAGTTAAATATATTAATCTTTTAAAACAAGAAGTATTAAATATGTCACAAGGGGATTTAAATCATCCAATGACAATCAAAAGTCATGATGAGTTATCAGTATTAGCACGAGAGATGAATGCTTTGAGAACAATTTTAGATTTAAATTATCAAAATGAAATAAAAATAAAAGAAGCTCATTATGAATTGATTACATCGTTGTCACATGATTTAAGAACACCACTTACAGCTTTAAGAGGATATTTAGATATTTTAAGTTTACATTGTTATAAAGATGAAAAACAAATGGATCATTTCTTACAAGGGTGTATTGAAAAAACAGAACAGATTAAGGATTTATCAAACAAAACATTTGAATATGCACTTGTTTTTGAGCAAGATTTATTGCCAAAATTAGAAACAATTCAAAGTGATAAATTTATACAGTATTTTCAAGAAAACTTGGAATACTTAGAATTAGAAGGTTTTAAAGTAGAAAAAGAAACGGATATTTGTGCAGTAGATTTACAATTAGATTTATCAATGATGAAAAGAATGATTAATAATATTTGTTCAAATATTTTAAAATACGCAAAAAAAGAAAGTCCTGTTTATTTAGAAATCAGTATTAAACAAGGTAATTTAAAAATTGTTTTTGAAAATGAAAAGAAAAAAGATATACAACAAATTGAAAGTAACAAAATAGGATTAAAAAGTGTAAAGAGAATTGTAGAGATGCATCATGGACAGTTTTTTGTTCAAGATTTAAAAAATACATTTACTCTTATTATTACGCTTCCATATAATTAGATGCTTTACGAAGCATCTTTTTTTTGGACTATTTGTCCATTGAAAGAAGAAAAAAGGAAAGATAGAATAA
>NZ_JBKYAR010000060.1:0-3212 GCF_047023275.1 Faecalibacillus sp.
ATTAAACAGTGAGGTGGTTATCATGATGAAAGAAAAGATGGATCAGTTCAATGAAAATGAAGAACTAGTATTAGCAGCGAGTAAAAGACAGCTTGTCAAGATACAACATCATCAAGAAAAGATAAGAATACGACAAGAAGGGAAAGAAGAAGGCTTAAAAGAAGGACTAGAAAAAGGATTAGAAAAAGGAAAAAGTGAAGGAGAACTTCTTAAGGCCAAAGAAAAAACATTAAAATTATTTAATAAACTCTTTCCTGGTGAAAATAATCAATTATTAGAAAACTTAACATTATCACAATATGATCAAATATTTGATGCCTTGTTAGAAAACAAAGATTTAAAAATGATCAAAGAAATAATTAAATAATATTAAAAACTCTCATGGAGAGTTTTTAATTTGCTAGAAACTTTTTAAAATGTTTACTATAAGTTATTTGGTTATTTTCATCAATAAAACATCCAGAAACATCTTTTAATGAATTTAAAAGTTTCATTCCTTTTTCTTTTCCTAATGAAAAACAAACGGTACTCAAAGCATCACCTTGAATAGAACTTTTAGAAATAATTGTTACAGCTGATAGACCATTTTCATAACTATAACCAGTTGATGGATCTAAGATATGATGATATTTTTTTGAATCAGTTTCTATATATCTTTGATACGTTCCACTAGTAACAACAGATAAGTCATTGATATTTAAACTTAAAATAGAATCATTAGTTTCTTGAGGATTGGTTACACCAATTAAAAAAGGTTGTTGTTGTTTTTGACCAACACATAAAATATTACCTCCTAAATTAATTAATGCACTTGAAACATTTTTCTTTAGTAAATAGTCTTTTATTTGATCTGCAATATATCCTTTAGCGATTGCTCCTAAATCAATCATTGTTTGTTCATTTAAAAAACGGAGATGATTTTTTTCTAAAACAATATTTTTATAAGAAACATCTTGAAGATGTTCTTTAATAAGATTATCTTGAGGAATCGTATTGTTTTTAAAATCCCACAAAGAAGAAATAGATCCTATTGTAATATCAAAAGCGCCATTTGATAATTCACTATAATAAAGCCCCTGTTTAATGACTTGATAAAGTTCTTTAGAAATTGTTTGATTTTCTAATTTATGTAAAGAATGATTTAGTTGATAGAGTTCACTTTTTTTATTGTTTGATGAAAAGACAAGCTCATACTTCTTGCATAAATCAAAACAGTTATTTAAAATATTTTTAGAAGATGAATCGTAGAGTGTAATTTGTACGATTGTATCTAAACAAAATTCTTTAGAAGATAGAGGAGTTGTCTTTTGACAGCCACAAAGGAAAAATGAAAAAATGAGTAAAGAAAGTAATACTTTTTTCATAGGGAACCTCCTTTTTCTTATTATATCATGGAGTAGAAGGATGAAAAATAAAACATTTAAAAATGATTTGATTGTGTTTGTTATTATATTAATAATTATAGGTGGTTTATTTCTTTTTAAATCTAAACAACAAGGGAGTTTTATTGAAATAACAAAAAATAAAGAAGTTTATGGTTATTATTCTTTAGATAAGGATCAAATAATAGATATTGATCATGAAAATAAAGTACAAATAAAAAATCATGAAGTTTATATGATAGAAGCAACGTGTCCTGATAAATTATGTGTAAAACAAGGGCATATCGAAAAAAAAGGGGCAACAATTGTTTGTTTACCTCATCATTTAGTAATAGAAGTTAAGGAAGGAAATGAACAAAAACAAGATGGAAAAGTCTATTAGAAAAATTTGTTATTTAGCTCTATTTTGTGCAATAGCTATTATTTTAAGTTATATAGAAACATTGATTCCTTTTTATGTAGGCATTCCTGGAGCTAAAATAGGACTTGCGAATGTTGTCACATTGACGCTTCTTTTATGTTTTGGTTTTAAAGAAGCCCTTGTAGTTACTTTATTAAGAATAATGATCGTTGCGATGGTTTTTACGAATCTTTATATGTTTTTATATAGTTTAGCAGGAGGTATTTTATCTTTATTAATGATGTTTTTATTTAAAAAAACATGTTTATTTTCAAATATCATTGTTTCTATAATAGGTGGTATTTTTCATAATATTGGACAACTTCTAGTAGCTATGTACTTTTTTAGTTCAACAGTATTTATGTATTACTTACCTTATTTGTTGATTTTTGGTATTTTATCAGGAATAGGAATTGGTATTTTATCAGAAATAATTTATACAAAAATTGGTCAAAGAATTATTAAAATGAAATGAGGAAAGAAAATGTTTATCATACAAAAATTAGAAACCATACATTTATCATCATCTCAAAAAGAAGTTGCTCAATATATATTAGATAAAAAATTAGAAATAGAGAAACTGACTATTCAAGAATTAGCTCATCAAACATTTACTTCTCCAGCAACTATTATTAGACTTGCTAAAAAATTAGGCTACGAGGGTTATGAATCATTTAAAAAAGATTTCTTAGAAGAACAAAAATATATATTAACGCATTTTAATCATATTGATCCTAATTTTCCTTTTACTAAAAATGATACGATTCAAACAATTGCTTCTAAAATGACGACTCTTTCAAAAGAAACATTAGATGATACTTTATCTCTTTTAAAACACGATGATTTACAAAAAGCTGTTGCACTTTTACAAAAAGCAAATATCATTCATCTTTCAGCGATTTCTTATTCTTTATTATTAGGACAAACGTTTCAATTAAATATGAATCGTTTAGGAAAAATGGTTCATATTTGTCCAATTATTGGAGAAGAATTATTTATGGATAATTTAATTCATGAAGATGATTGTTTATTAATGATTTCTTATTCTGGTCAGATTGATTCAATGATTCATCTTGCACGTCTTGCTAAAAGAAAAGGTGTTTCGATTATTGTTATTACATCTTTAGGGGATAATGATTTAAGAAAATATGGGGATGTTGTTTTAAATATTTCTACAAGAGAGAAGCTATATTCTAAAATAGGAGGCTTTGTTAACGAAAATAGTATAAAACTTATTTTAGATATTTTATATGCTTGTTATTTTGAATTGAATTATGATGATAACTTAAATAAGAGAATAAATATTTCAAAAGAAAGTGAAACAACACGTTTTTCTTCTTTAGATATTATGAAAGAAAGCGAATCATGATTTCGCTTTTTTTATTATAAAACTAATACCACGTGCTATGCGCGTGGTAACCATATAGCTT
>NZ_JBKYAR010000061.1:0-2915 GCF_047023275.1 Faecalibacillus sp.
TTAGACTGACATTATTAGGTGTCATTACCAACATTTATCTTGAGTTAGGCTTTCCCTATAAAATTTTCACTATTCAGTTGTAGCAAATGGACATGTTTGTCAAACTCCTCAGGAGTTTCGATTTATCACATAGCAAAAAAATCGGTGCAACTCATTTTTGAGTTGCACCATGTGCTAGTACATTAAAACATCCTTATGTGGTAAATCTCTTTTTTCATTATTTTTTAGCAATAACTTCTACTTCAATTAAAGCACCTTTAGGAAGTTTAGCAACTTCTACAGCAGATCTTGCTGGATAAGGTTCTACAAAGTATTCAGCATAAATACCATTTACTGTTGTAAAATCATCCATGTTATCTAAAAAAACAGTTGTTTTTACAACATTAGAGAATGATAACCCTTGGCTTTCTAATAAACCTTTCACATTTTTTAAAGCTTGATGAGCTTGTGCTTCGATTCCTTCTGGCATTTCACCTGTACTTGGTACTAGAGGAATTTGTCCTGAGAAAAAATACATATCCCCTACTTGTATTCCTTGACTATATGGACCAATAGCTCCTGGAGCTTGATCTGTTTTCACTACATTTTTCATTTTTTAATCCTCCTTGCCATATAATTATAACAAACTCTTCATATATTAAAATGATAAAGTTGTATTTTTTTTATGAAAACGTATAATTATTGAAAAGGATGTGTTTTTATGAAATACGGGTTAGTTTTATCAGGTGGTGGCTCTAAAGGAGCTTATGAATCAGGTTGTCTAAAAGCTTTACAAGAACTAGGATATCATTTTGATATTGTGACAGGTACTTCTATTGGTGCTTTAAATGGTTTACTTGTAGCTCAAGAAGATTATCAAAAGCTTTATGAATTATGGGATACTTTATCATTAGAAAAGGTTTTAAAGCATCCTATTCAATTTGATTTTTCTATTGAAAATCTAATGAATAATTCTTCTAATATAGGTCCTTTTTTAAAATCATATCTTGATAAAAAAGGTGCAGATATTGAACCTCTTATTCAATTAATCAAAGGTCTTTATAATGGTAAAAAAGCAAAAAATTCACCCATTCAATATGGTCTATGTACCGTTGCTTTTCCTTCTATGAAACCATTAGAAATCACAATAGATGAAATGAGCGAAGATAACATTGTAGAATATGCCATTGCTTCTGCTTCATGTTTTCCTGCTTTTCCTATTCATTATATTGATAAACAAGGGTATATAGATGGTGGATATTATGATAATTTACCTGTTTCTTTAGCTTTAAAAATGGGAGCACAAAAAATCATTGCAATTGAACTTAATCAAGAAGCTACACACTCCTATCTATTACATCGTGAAAATATCACATTCATTAGACCTTCTAAACATTTAGGTGGCTTTCTTGATTTTAATCGAGAAGTATTAGATCAAAGAATACGTTTAGGCTATCTTGATACTTTAAAAACATTTAAAAAATTAAAAGGGCATCGTTTTGCTTTTTATCCCGAAGAAATCATTCAAGAAATAACTTTGGCTTTCTATAATCAAATTTTAAACTATGAAGACCAATATAATCATCATTTACTTACAATTTCGGATGAAACACCTATTCTTGATTTATTAAAAGAAAATACGTATTTAAACTATTTACAATTAGAAGATTACTTTATTTTAGGTTTAGAACTTTATATGGGTGAACATGATTATGATGATTTAAAAGTATATCATTTTAATGAAATTATTCAGGATATCAAAAAACAAATTAAACCTGATTTAAGAGAAATAGAAAGAATTGATTTCAAAAATATTGCTCAATCTTTTAAAGATCTTACAAATCATCAAATTCTCAAAAGTTATCTATCCTATTTTATCAATAAAAAAGAAGAACATTTAAATTATGAAAATCTTTTCTTAAAAGAATTTGTCCTAGCAATGTTTATCACATGTGTCTTAAGCTATGAAATCTCATAGCTTTTTGACATTAATGTTATTTTTCTATAAACTAGAACTGATAGAAAGTTGGAATATTATGAAAAATATATTAAAAATTATCTTATGTGTTCTAGTATGCTATATCGCTATTGGAATTGGATGGGTTACTAAAGATATTATTATCCATGAAAATGTTAAAGATGGTATTGCCATCTTAGGGTATCATGGTGTTGTAAGTGATCAAGAAAAAAAAGCCAATTATGCTTCAAATCCTTATTTTATGTCTATAAGTGAATTTGAAAAACAAATGAAATATTTAGCAGAAAATAATTATCAATGTTTATCAATGGAAGATGTTAAAGCATATTATAACGGAAAGAAAGAAGTATCAAAAAAAGCTGTATGTTTAACTTTTGATGATGGTTATAAAAACTTTAATACAGTTGTTAAGCCTGTTATAAAAAAATATAATCTTCAAGCTACAAACTTTGTCATTGGATATAAAACTAAAACCAATAATCCGCTTTACTTACAAACAGAAGATTTAAAAAACGATCAATATGTTGAATACTATAGTCATTCTTATAATATGCACCATATTGGCCATCTTCCTTATAAAAAGAAAATAGAAACAATGACAACAAATGAAATAAAAAAAGACTTTGAGAAAAACAAAGGTCTTGTTTCAACCGATTACTTTGCTTTTCCCTATGGTGTCAGTTGTCAAAATGCTCAAGATTATCTTAAGTCAAGTTCTGTTAAATTAGCCTTTAGTTACAATCAAAATAGACATATGACACGTAATGATAAGCAATATTTACTTCCACGTTATCTTATGTTTTCTAATATGCCTTTTCCATTATTTAAATGGTGGGTAGAATAAAAGAACTATCAAAACGATAGTTCTTTTAATTAATAATTTTTAAAACATCATCTTCACTGTTAATATTAAATATATTAACAGTTAGTACTTCTAATTTATCGAGGGATGCTTTTG
>NZ_JBKYAR010000062.1:0-2869 GCF_047023275.1 Faecalibacillus sp.
ATAAAATTTGATTTGTGGTAAATCGGATAATATCAATGAAATTGTCACGGTACAAATTTGGGCTATATAAGGAATAGTAACTGGAAGATTGTAGGGTAATCAAAAAGGCGTGTATTTTAAATCAGAGATACACGTCTTTGAAATGAATGAAATTCAATGAATTTTATTCATTGACAATCGTTCATTCACGAGATATAATTTTAGTGAAAGGAGTTGATTACATGAATATTACGAAACAAAAATCACAAAAGACTTTTGATAAGCAAGCTGCCGATTATGATACAAATATTCAGGGGGAACATGCTCGAAAACTCTATAAGCCGATTATAGAAAATTTAAAAAATAAGAATATACATTCTATATTAGATTTAGGTTGTGGAACGGGTGCGTTACTTAAAGAAATAAAAGAATTAAATATAGCAGAACAACTATTTGGAATAGATATATCTCCCAATATGCTTGAAATTGCAAAAAATAAACTAGGAAATGATGCAACACTTATCTTAGGCGACTCTGAGAGATTACCTTTTGAAGATAGTTCTTTTGACGCCATTGTATGTAATGACTCATTTCATCATTATCCACAACCAGATATTGTAGAGAAAGAAGTGTCTAGGTGTTTAAAGCAAAATGGAGTTTTCATTATCGGTGATTGTTGGCAACCAATCGGAGCAAGACAGATAATGAATTACTATATGAAACACAGCAATAGTGGAGATGTAAAGATTTATTCAAAAAAGGAAATGTTGTTATTATTATCAAAAGACTTCCACGAAATTGAATGGAAATCTTTTGGCACAAGATCTTGTTTAATTATAGCATACAATAATTAAACCGCAAGAAAGGAAAGAAAACAATGCGTATTTCAAAAGAACCAGAGGAACGTAAACAAGAAATTTTAGAAACAGCCATTAAATTATTTAGTGTAAATGGGTTTGAAAAAACTTCAATATCAGACATAGCAAAAGAAATTGGAATAGCACAAGGATTATGTTATAGATATTTCCCATCAAAAGATGTACTTTTTCAGTCTGCTATCAATGAATATTCAAATATTTTAGTCGCCAATATGACAAAAAATATAAATATAAAAAAGGATAGTTTAAAAGATATTTTGCGGAAGATGATACTTTTTGCAGAACAAGAAGATGATACATATTATCCAGTTTTTCATAATAACCAAAATAAAAATTTCCATAATTTATTAACATTGAATGTATGTGAAAAACTTTTTCCTATTGTATCTGAAATTATTGAAAGAGCAAATTACACAAATGAAATACAAGTCAATGATGTTGAAATGTATGCCAGTTTTTGCATATATGGACAACTAGGAATTATTTTAAATACCGATATATCAATTAAAGAAAAGAGTTCACGGATAAAGGCATTTTTTAGGGACTTGTTTAGGCTTTAAATCTTCCCCTGCCAAAAGGCAGGGAATATTTAAATAAATTAAATGAATAATTTTCATTCAATAGGAGGAATTAAAATGAACAAAAATATTGATTTTGTAAACGGAAACACAAAAAAATGTTTACTTGAAATGACTGTTCCTATGATAATAGCTATGTTTTTAAATATGGCATATAATCTCGTAGACAGTCTTTGGATTGGAAATTTGTTAGGTGAGCAGGCATACGCAGCGTTAACAAACTCGACACCTATTATTTTAATCTTAACTTCAATTGGTATGGGAGCAACAAACGGGTTAGCCATTCTATTATCACAGGTAATTGGTGCGAAAAATGAGCAAAAGAAAAAGAATATTATAGTTACTTCTTTTTTTGTATCTATAATTCTTTCAGTGTTTATGACAATTGTGTTGGAGATTTTTTTAGAGCCTATTTTGATAGTTTTAAATACACCGACTGAAATTTTTGATATGGCAAAAAATTACTTATCTATATATGCTTTGGGATATGTAGCAGTTTATTTGTATTTATACTTTACAGCCATTTTAAGAAGTTTTGGCAATACTATGTTTCAAGCAGTTGCAATGCTTGTGTCTACTTTATTGAATGCTATTTTAGATCCTATTTTCATTAACATAATTGGATTTCACGGAGCGGCAATCGCAACCTTAATATCACAGATTATTTGTTTGGCGTTTATGTGCATTTATATTTATCGTAAAAAATTATTTAACCTTTCACTATCTGATTTTGATACAAAAGAGATTATGCCGTTTGTAAAAAATGCTGTGCCGTCTGTCATTCAACAAAGTATTCCTGCTATTAGTACAACATTTTTAACTGCTATTGTTAGTACTTATAGTATTTCTGCTATTGCTGGCTACGGAGTTGCTGGAAAATTAGAAATGATATTATTTTATCCTGCTATGGCTCTTAATATGGTGTTGACTTCAATCGTAGGGCAATGTATTGGAGCACAACGTATCGACAGAGCAAAGAATTATCTGAAATTGGCGTTAAAATATGGTATTGTTGTTTCAAGTGTATTATCAGCAGTTGTTATTTTCTTCTCTAAACAGTTGGCAAAATTGTTTGTTTCCAACGTAGCTGTAACAAATGTTGTCAGCCATTATTTTTTAATTGTTAGTATCGGTTATGTTCTTTACACTATTACTAGTTGCTACTTAGGTACTTTAAATGGTATAGGAAAACCAACAAAAAGTATGATACTAATGATATTCTACTATATTATTATTCGTATTCCTTTTGCCTATCTATTATCTTGGCTGGCAGAAAATTTAAATGGTGTTTGGATAGCGATTTTAATCAGTCACATAGTCGCCTGCATTATAACTATTTTAACAAGTAATCAAATTATTAAGCGGTTATATGGAAAACTTTATGATAGGACTAAAAAAGCAAGATATAAAAGCATTGAAAGTAACTGCTGTGGA
>NZ_JBKYAR010000063.1:0-2810 GCF_047023275.1 Faecalibacillus sp.
ATTTATTATAATGATAAGGCATTTTAAAATAAGGGAGAGGTTTAAATAATGATTCAGTTTTTCAAAAAAAATATCGAATCTAATAAAAAACTAAGAACATTTGAAATAATTGTTTTATGTTTACTTATTTTTACTTCAATTGGTTCGGTTTTTTATGGTTTGATGCAAATTCATAAAGATGTAGGAAATTTGCAATATGTTCAATCTATTACAATGACTAGAGACAAAGATGAAGAAGATTATGATTCAGATAACAAAGTTTGTGATGTTATTTATCGAAAAGGTGATCAAAAACTTGTGATATCTTATGATTATGAAGATTATGTTAAATTGAATAAAAATTCAATCAAAGCATATGAATTTAAAACAGAAGGTGGTCAAAAACTTTACTTTGATCATAAGGATGTCAGTCATCAAGAAGCAAGTCATACATATAAAGAAATGATGGCGGAAGAAACATTACCTATTTTCAATTTAGCGAGTGCAACATTCATTTTAATGTTATCTGTTGGAATTATGATGTTGTTCTCTAAACAATTTACGACATATGAAAAATCATGGTTTATTTCTATTATGGTATTAGCTACGATTTTATCTGTGTTATTTCCAGAAGATAGTGCTAATGGTGTTAACGGCATCATTATTATGATTCTTTATTTATTAGATACATTCTTAAATATTTTATGTGAGTTATTAATATCTAAACAATCAAGGTACAATTTCTTGGTTTCTGTCTTGGTAGAAATTGTGGAAATTGTCTCTTGTGTTGTTCTTATGTATCGTTTTGCGACAATGGCAACAACATTATTCTTCTGGTTACCTATTGATATTATTAGTTATATTAACTGGTCTAAACATCGTGATGATGAAGAAGATGAACTTACAATGGTAAGAAAGTTAAAAGGATATCAAGAAGTTTTAGTTATTATTGGTATTATAGTTTGGACAGTTGTTGTGGGATATTTCATTAGTGGTTTAGATATCGCAACTGATTTTTATAACAATAAAACATTAGAAACAGCAATTATTTATATTGATGCTTGTGCTTCAGCAGTTGGAATGGCAAATGGTCTCTTTATTTTCTTTAGATTAAGAGAACAATGGATTGCATGGTATATAACAGCATTTTTAGAAGCGGTTATTAACGTTATGTCAGGACAATATGTTTTACTTGCTTTAAAACTAGGATATTTTACAAATACAACATATGGATATATTAAATGGAGTAGATATATCAAAGAACATCAAAATAAAGAAAAATTATCTTTATTTTAAAAAATGTTTAGTTAAAGTTTCAAATAAATTATTTTCAAAGTGTCAAGAGTTTTTCATGGGTACTTGAGAATATTGATTGAAACTGTTACAATAGGACGTGTAAAAAATTATTAAATTAATAGGAGAGATACTATATGGCAATTAGTGCAGGAGATTTTAGAACAGGATTAACTTTAATTATTGATGGTGATCCTTGCCAAGTGTTGGATTTCCAACATGTAAAACCTGGTAAAGGAGCAGCTATTTTAAAAACAAAAATGAGAAATTTAAAAACAGGAGCTATTCAAGAAAAGAACTTCAATGCTTCAACTAAATTCGATCAAGCAAATATTTCTAAAAAAGCAGCTCAATTTTCTTATGAAGCAGATAATACTTTCTACTTCATGGATATGGAAACATATGATACATATGAATTATCTGAAGATCAAGTTGGTTATAATAAATACTTTATCGTTGAAGGAACTGAAGTTTATTTAGTGTTCTTTGAAGGATTATTATTAAATGTTTCTGTTTCTGAAAAAGTAGAATTAACTGTTGTAGAAACAGATCCAGCTATTAAAGGGGCACCATCTAATCAAACAAAAGATGCTAAAACTGAAACTGGTTTAACTCTTAGAGTTCCTCAATTCATTGAACAAGGTGAAAAAATCGTTGTTTTTTCAGCTGATGGAAAATATGCAGGAAGAGCTTAATAAAGCTCTTTTTTTATCATGAATAAAGTTGTATTAATTACTGGTGGTGCAAAAGGTATTGGCAAAGCTATTGCTTTAGAGTTAGCAAAAAATCAATATGATATCGTTATTAATTATTTAACTTCTGATAAAGAAGCTAAATGTTTAAAAGAACAAATTATTCGTCAATATCATGTACGTTGTTTAACTTTTAAAGCAGATGTTTCTAAAGAAGATCAAGTTGAAAAGATGATTCAAGAAATTGATAAACAATTGGGTGGTGTTGATATTTTAATTAATAATGCGGGAATTGATTTGTCTAATTTATTTCATTTAAAAACAGCGGATGAATTTAGAAAGACATTGGATGTCAATGTTGTTGGTGCTTTTAATTGTAGTAAATGTGTTTCATCACATATGCTTGATCAAGATTATGGGCGTATTATAAATATTTCATCGACAAATGGGATGAATACTTATTATCCTATGTGTATTGATTACGATGCTTCTAAAGCAGCTTTGATTTCTTTGACACATAATTTAGCATTTGAGTTTGGTCCATACATTCATGTTAATTGCATTGCACCGGGATTTATTGGTACAGAAAATGAATTAGATGGATATGATGAAGAGTTTTTAAAACAAGAACAAGAGAAAATAATGGTTAAACGATATGGCAAACCTGAAGAAGTTGCTTATTTGGTTAAATTTTTAATTAGTGATGAAGCTAATTTTATAAATAATTCTATTATTCGAATTGATGGAGGACAAATAGGTAGTATGTAAAAAAGTCCCAATTGTTATTTTAACAATTGGGGCTCCGTGTCAATAGTGGAGGGGCTTAAGAGATAGCGAAAGCTATCT
>NZ_JBKYAR010000064.1:0-2215 GCF_047023275.1 Faecalibacillus sp.
CGTGTTCGCTTTTCTTTCAATTATTTGATTTATCCATATTATCCTGCCTATATGAGCTAATGTTACCATTTTGTTATCGGCATTGATAACATTAGCTCTGTAACAGTGGATAATAGCAATATGTTCCGACGCAAATTATAAGAAGTTTTACTTAGAAAATCAACATAGAATTTCAATTGTTTCTGATAAACTAAAATGAGATTTTAAAATCCGCATGCCCCGTTCTGCACTAGAATTTACTTTTTCAAGTCAGCTCGTTTCTGATAACCTAATTGTCCCATAGACTGATATATCAAAACATAAAGTATATTTATTAATATAACTATCTTTCAGATAAGTCTAAAATTATTCCTTATTCTTGTTATCATTAAGCAACTGTATTATATGGTCTATAACCGTTTTTAAATTCTTAAAAATAATCTTAAGTTGTTCGACATCGAGATTACAAATATCATCACAACACTTCATTTTCTGAAAATCTGGAATCAATTTTTCTATTCCATATCCATCAACTTCTTTTCGCTGTTTTTTATATGGTTTGATATCTATATTATCCAAAACAAGCGCATTTTCAATTCCTATACTAATCTCAGCAGAATTTTCAAATTTCGGAATGCTCAAAGTAATAACATTATTTAATTCTTTTAATGGTTTGTTAGTATCACAATCATATAAACAAACACTTTTTACTGCAGAATTTCTGGCTATCAAAAATGGTACAGCCTTGTTCAATGCATCTTTACCAGTATTTACCTCTTGACCTTTTTCATCTATGTATCCAATCCACTTAAATTGAAAATCCACATCATACCCATAGACTTCAAGTGCTTTTTTTAAATACTTTTCATCCGTCCGACCTTCCAGATAGACAACAGCCTGTTCATCAGTTGGTATATTAACTTGGAAAGCGTCTTGAACCACTTCAATTGAATTACACTTAAAATATTCAGGTTTATCTTTTACAATGATATCTCCATTATCATCACGTGAAAGAATTATTACTTTATCATTTCTTCGTGTGTCATTATGTATTATAAACGGTGAATGTGTAACAGCAAAAATTTGGGAAGTCTGTTCTCCACAATTTGTAAATATACCTTTATAATAATCCATCACCTTTGCTTGCCAATTTGGATGAAGACTTATCTCTGGTTCATCAATAAACACAAAAGCTCCATTTGTTGCATTTACATCCTTGAGTAAGAAACAGCCACGATAAACTACTTGTTTTTCACCAGAGCTCAAATTATTAATCGGAATATCTACACCATTCTTTTGAAAAAGAATCGATTTTTTCCCTTTCACGTTTTCTATTCGACTATATGTTAAACCTTCAAACATCTTATTAAATGCAGTTGTAAATCGAGGCATTCGCTCTTGATATACAATATCATCAACAGATTTCTTTAATTCTTTTGCAGTTCTATACGCCCGAGCTAGCTCTCCATCATCCGTTGATTGTATATCAACAAGCAGTTGATTAATTTGTGTCGGTAATTTTTCTGTTGAGCGTCTACTATCTTTTATCGAATCAAGTGTTAAACTCGTCACAGTTGAGACATCATCTGCATGAAAATTTATATCAACGTCAGAAAAAATACCACTAAACGGATATCTGTTCTTTATATCATCAGCCCCAATATATACATTCATTCCTTGTCCGTCATTAGCATACATAAAAGTTTTACCATTTGTCTGTTCTTTTAAATAATAACTAATATTAAAAACTTTTCCATTATATTCAAACTCAACTAACACAGGATGTTTAACCGTATGAGATGCGACTTCGTATAGTACATTTATAATTGTGCTTTTTCCCGTCCCGTTTTCGCCAGCAAAAATTATTGTATCAAGTGCTTTTCCATCTTTTCCGCAAAAATCTAGTTCCAAATTTTTCAAAATAGGATGCTCTTGAAATTTGATTTTTCTGATTTTATACATAATAATTCCTCTTTCACGTTAATTTTTTCAAATATATAAAAGATTATATTAAAAATATATCATACATCATCTAATAAATAAATTCACAGTTGAAATTTTACAACGATAACAAATTTGATATTTGTTTATGACAAATACAGCTATTAGAAAAACAACAGGCAATCGTGTAGACTGCCTGTCATTTAAAATAATTCATTAGAAATTTTTATTTATTCAAACTCTACAAAGACTAACGCTTTTTGTTTAGGAATTATTCTCTGTAATGTTTCTCGTT
>NZ_JBKYAR010000065.1:0-2204 GCF_047023275.1 Faecalibacillus sp.
AACCTTTAAATCTACTTTCTTCTTTTCTTTTAACTTCAGGGTCATATTGTTGTTTAAAATGTTTTAAATCAATATTGCATTGATTAAATAATCTATCAATTATATTTTGAATAAACTCTGGTAATTTTTTAATAATTTTATTTAAATGATAAATGAGATAATCGTTCTTTTCTTTTAAATCATTATATCTAGTTTTATATTGATAATTCATAGATTTTAAATGTTCATTTTCTTCTTGTAATTTTTTGTTATCATCTAATAATTGATTTTTAGACTTAATAATAATTTTATTGTTAAGTTTTTTCTTTTTATCAATTTCATCAGTTATATCTTCTTTATCTTTATTGAGATTAATGATTTCTTTACTAATCGATTTTTTATTATCTTCTAAATCAGAAACTTCATTACGAAGATTATTTAATTCTTGTTTTAGTTCATTTGCTTTTTCATTAAACATTAATCTTTCGTAAGGTGTATAATCTTTATTTTTACCTTTTTGCTTTTCTTTAAGTTTAGAATCTAATTCATAAATATTATTAAATTCTTCAATACATTTTTCTCTCATTTTGTCTTGAATAATAACTAATGATTCTTTAGTAAATATTGATGTTTTACCAACTTGTTTTGATAAACCTGTTTTACAATTTTCTTTAACTGGAACACCAACAATATGAAGATGTGGAGAATGTTCATCAAAATGACAAGTCGCATTAGCTACATAAAAGCTTGGTACTATTTCTTTTAAATCATCAAGTTGTTTTTCAAATACATTAATCATTTTATATTTTTCTTCTAAATTTTTATTTTCCCAATAAGACATATCACCAAGTTCAATTATAATCTCACAAGCTAAATCGTGTTTATCATCATTAGATATTTTATTAAAGTAATTATCTATTTTTCTATCATCTCTTATTTGTTTATTATTATAAACTAACCTTGATTCTTCAAATAAATCTAAATATAATTCTTTTACATCTTTAACAATATCATTTGAACCTTTAATAGTTTTGATTAATTCTTGATTATTATTGTATTGTCTTAGATTATGATTATTTACTTTTCCTAAATGTTTAACATTTTGTATTGCATTGTTTCCTTTTGATGTTGTTCCTGATGTAGTGTTTTTTGCTTGTTGTCTTGCTTTAATAGTTTTATTGCTATCATTACCTAAATGAAATGAATAAGATAATTCCATATATTTGACACCTCCTTAAAGTGAATGTTCAAATGACACGAAAGTGGCTTTGTCATTATTCATAACTTCCTATATATCTTGTCATAAACAAGATATGGAAGCTAAGGTTTACCACCTTAGAAACCGTATTAATTTAAATACTATCGCCACTTTCATTTACTATCGTAAATAAAACGTGCCACGTTTTTAAATTAATTTTCTATATCAGGTATACATTCAAATATCTCTGGAATGTTTACCTTGATATCGTTTGGATTGTCTTTTGTAACAAACATTCCCATACCTAATATATCTTTACTATCATCATCTTTTTCAGTAGGGAATATTCTTACAACGACATCTCCTTTAAGAAGTGGTAACATTTTTAATTCTTCAGTTTTCTTATATAAAGTTCCTTTATAAAAACTGACATCATAACATTCGTTTAATCTCATTAAATGTCTATATACTTCTTTAAAAGGTAAGTATTCACTATAACGAACTTTACTATCAATACCAATCCCTTTAAATGAATGTGTTATTTTTCTTTTCCAATCAATATAACCTTTATCAAATAATTCTTTAAATTCTTTATAGAATGTAGTTCTAAAGTTAACTAGTTTAACTCTATATTTATTATTGACTAATTCTAGTTCTATCTCGTCAATATATCTCATGACTATATCAGCTTTATCATCTCTATCTAAATCATTCCAACTATCAGAGAAAGCATCATATAAAATTGGTAGTTTAACTTTATTGATAAAGTCCATATCTCGTTTAATTAAAATATCATCAATAGTTAAATTTAAATTACTTACTTGTTCATTTTCTAATAATTTCTTCTCTAGATTTTTAATTTTGTTTTCAATAATAGAAGTTTCTTCTTTATATTCTTCTTCAGTAAATAATTCATCAATATATGCTTTTCTAATTCTAACTTTTTTATTATTTAAATTAGTTATTTCTTTTTCGCGCGTTGTAAAATGAAGTTGAAATAAAATAAAAAAATAGGTCCATAGTGACG
>NZ_JBKYAR010000066.1:0-1701 GCF_047023275.1 Faecalibacillus sp.
GCTTTTTTATACTGACCATATGTTGATTGGGTAGTATCTTCATTCTTAATATTATATAAAGTATAACTGATTAAATACAAATTATCTGCACTGTCGTCTAAAGGAAACGTAAAATTTTTAAAATAAGCGGTAACTTCTTCATATGTATAAAGATTTGGCAAATTTAATAAATATCCATCTTGATCAAGAGCGTTAGTAGAGGCAACTTCATCAACAAGTTTAACAACCCATTTTCGATTTAAAATGGCATCATAGCCATTAGAACCGGCTAAAATAAAATCATCATATAACTTTTGACAAGGCCTTGTAAATCCATTGCATGATCCAAATTTTAAAAAACTCTTCAAATACCAATGATGTCTCAAAATAGTCGTCTCACAAAGATTATTACTTTTTTGATTCAATTCAAAACAAGTTTTCATAATGTTCTCTAGTTCGTTCATTTATGTCATCCTTTCTGTTCATTTAGACAAGAATAGCATAACATAAGAAAAAACATTATCTTCAAAAATAAAACAAAAAACATCCTGAATAAGAGGTTATCTTCTCTATTTTGAAGATAATCTTTTTTTAGAGATAATCTTTAGGTCTCTTTACTCTGGCAGGTACAATAGATGTGTCATAATAATCAGCCATCTCCTGATATACTTTGTTGATCACAGGGTCTTCATACTTTTTGTGATGAGTAACACCTGTTTTTAAATTATCAGGAACTAAAAGTCTAGTCACACCATCAAAATAATTATACATTTGGATATGGCATTGAATCCATTCCTCCTGTTTCATGCTTTTACACGCATAAACATACGTATACATACTGAATGGTAAAGTCGCAACAAAAAGATATGCTTTTGTGACTTCACCTGTTAATCGATCATACACATTCATGGTGCTGCCACACCAGTCCACCATGACTCTATCACCAGGTTTGTGATTGATATGCATGGTCAATTTATGCTTCTTGACATAGTCATTGTACAGCTTATTGAATTGAGTACGATGATAATAGGGAAGTTTTGCATCGGTACATGACATAACGTATTCTTCCCACAATCCTTTAAGAGTAGTGCCAGGCTTTAAAAGTTCCTTATGGACATATTCAAAATCTGGGACCTGCTGAACAGGAACATACTTTTTTTCAGGAAACAGAAGTTCATCAAGGGAACGATCATCCATCGTTTGAAACTGAACCCAGCTCAATCCAGTCTGATCAGCAGCTTTAAACACTTTACTAACAGTATTACGTGACAAATGTAATGAGGAAGCAATCGACCTCTGGCTTTCACCTTTAAATCTCCTTTCTAAAATTCTTTTGATTTCTTGCATAAAAAACACCTCCTATAAATTTGCAAGGTAGATAAAAATATCTACAAATTAATATTATAACTTATAGAAGGTGTTTTCGATTATTTAATTTTATTATCAAGTGGCTCTCATAGCGAAATAGGTAGCTCCGAAAAACGGACAGGGTGGCTCTCAACAGTGATCAGCATGGCTCTGTTGCACCGAAATATTCAATTAAATCGGTAGAAAGTCTTAAGAAATATATAAGCATTAAAATCTGATATCTTTTTATAATTGAACAAAAATATTAAAAGAAATTCCTATGAAAAATATAAAAGTATTTATTTGGATTGGGATAATTATACAAAAACCTGTCCAGATGTATTCGGGGAGGTTTTTTCATGGGTAAAAATAGAT
>NZ_JBKYAR010000067.1:0-1565 GCF_047023275.1 Faecalibacillus sp.
TTCGAATATGCCCTGATATTTACATTGATAATTTTACATCATTAACGTGAAAAATAAAATATAATATTTCATCAGAATGATATAAATTTATCAATACCTGCTATAAACAGCATGTTGTTGAAATTATTATGCATAGCGCCTGAGAGGGGTTTTTGATTGCTATTTTTTAAAATACAGATATATAATAGAATCTGGATTTGCCTTTATAGTTGTTGAAGTGCCTGTATCCATCATGTAATTACAATCTTTTGACTTGCTGATATCAAAAGAACTTAAATCTAAGTATTTCAAACTAGAACAATTACTAAACATACATCTCATATCTGTAACATTACTTGTTTCAAAATATTTTAGATTTATTTCTTTCAATGAAGAACAGTTATAAAACATAAAGTACATATCTTCACATTTATCTGTATACAGATTTTCAATATTTTTCACTTCTACTAAATTTGTAAAACCATAAAACCAATTTCTACACGATATAGGTCTTATTTTTTCTGCAAATTTGACACTCTTTACTAACTTTGAATCAAATGAACCATCTCTTGCTAATCCATTACTACGAACATTTACTGATTTTTCTTTTAAAAGTGCATCAGTTGGTGCTGTTATTTTATTCTTAGATATTACAAGTTCATTATTTTTATTAATATAAATCCAAACATACAGATCTACTGTTGTTGGTGGTTTTGGACGTCCTGTTGTTGCCACATATACTTCATCACTTCCTAATTTGGTAATCTTCTGGAATGGCAGTTCAATTTGCCCCCCGAAGTAACGCAGCTGCCCCGATCATGATCGCGATCACAATAGAAACAACAACGATCTTGCCGTATTCTTCCAACATTGATTTCATAAATAAATTCTCCTTTCAAATATCAACTTGCTACCATTTCCAATCTAATTATTTTGTTCTATCTCTGATCATTGTATCTATCCTAACTTTCGCATTATATTCCTTATATTAATATGGAAGATAATCGAACAAGAAAAAGAGTATGTTGTAGGATTTGATATTTCTGAAAAGATTACATTTTTTTGCAAAGAGAATGGACATACAAGACAAATACAAATTGGTACATTACTTATATTGATATCAAAATAGTAGGGGAGATTATCATGACTAGCGGAATTAGCAATCCCGTTGCAATGGAAGATGTCGCTATTGAAAAAAAACAATCAGTCGGGTCATTAAAGAAAATTCACAATTAGATAAGTTTTGTTTGAAAGGGATATGATAATGTACATTTCATTTAACAACATGACTGGAATAATAATGTACATTATGAAATGGTATACAGACAGTATATGAGAAGAGGAATGTCTTGAAATGTACATATCCCATATCAATATTAAATGTACATTTGTCTGTTATGTACATCTGTAGAAAATGTACATAATAGGCGGAATCTCTTGAATTATAAGGGATAAAGGCATCTTGCCAATTATGTACATTTATTTTTAGTTTTTAAAACTTTTTTTATTTGCCCGGTACAATTTCCAGCCAATATCCGTCAGGATCTTCAATAAAATAAATTCCCATAGATGGATTTTCGAAGCAG